>CAYQYB010000010.1:0-23807 GCA_964421535.1 uncultured Verrucomicrobiota bacterium
GGATCCGTCAGCGGCGTCGCGAGCTGCCACAGGGTCAGCTCGGGCTGCAGGGAGTCCGTGTACCACACGAAGTAGTTCCGGTTGGAGCTCGATTCGAAATTCAGCGAGACGACCGTGCCCGTGCAGACGGGCGATTCCAGCACGAGGAACTCGTTGCTGCCGCGCGGGTTCGTGTTGGCGATGTACTCCTTCAGGTTGCTGAACCCGTCGAAGTCGTCGTCCGCGCCCGCTGCGAGGTCGCCGACGGGAATGCCCCACTGCAGCTCCCACGAATCCGGAATGCCGTCGTCGTTGGAGTCGTCGTCGGCCGCGGCGTAGACCTGCCGCTCCGCAACCAGCGTCGGATAGCCGTCCCTCGCAAAGGTCACGTCCATCGTGTGGAGGAAGCCCGGGTCGCCGTTGTGGAGGTTCGGGAGGACTAGGCGGATGGCGTGCTCGCCGGTCGTGGCGTTGCGCTCGATGACGTAGCTGGAGTTCGACTGCGCGGCGCCGTCGAGTTCGATCGTGAATCGCTGGGCCAGCTGCGCGTCGTCAAGGCCGGTGGCGAGGCTCTTGCTGAAGTACGCGACGAGGTTGCTGCCGACGCCGACGGTCGCGCCGTCGGCGGCGGGCTCGTGGACGAACAGCCGCACGCCGTTGCCGCCGGTGTCCACGGTCCGGATCAGCGTCGTGAAATGACCATCCACATCGCTCAGGGACTGGTTCGTGGACGACGTCAACTCGCGCAGGCGGACCTTGATGGTCGCCGTGCCGGTGGTCGGGATGAGGGTGTAGTTGAATTCCCACTGCTGGTCCGGCGCGGCCCCCGGCACGGGCGCGGGCACGAGGCCCTTGAGCGCCTTCACCCACGCGTTGTTTCCGTTCGCCACGCCGGTCTGCGCATCGTCGTTGCTCGAATCCATATCCTCGATCTTGAACCAGGCCTCCTCGACGCTCATGTCGGAGCGGGCCTTCACGGCGAAGACGGAGCCGGAGAGCATCAGGCCGTCGGCGGGCGGGGACACGATGGAGCCTTCGGGCCGCTTGGTGTCGAGGTAGAAGGTCTGCGTGCGCTCGCGGTAGATCGGCGTGTCGCCCGCGGCGCGGCCGAGGATCGCCTTCGTGCGCAGGACATGGAGCCCTTCCTGGAGGCCGACGGCCATTCTGCCCCAGTCGTTGTGCGGGTAGTAGGGGATCGTCGCGGCGTTGAAGTTCGTGATCTGGAACCGGGTCTCCATCCGCCGTTTCACGGCGATGTTGTCGTCGGTCCACGGGAACAGGCTCGCGGCGTCGAGCTTGCACGCGCCGATCTTGTAGCGGAAGATGGTGCCGGACGGCATGGCAGGGAGCGTGGCGGCCCACCACTGCGAGGTCTCCAGTCCATCGACGCCCCCGTTCGTTTGGAACGCGAGCGGAACGACCAGCGTATTGCCCTTGCCTCTGCCGGCGCTGCCCTCGGGATAGTCGACGCCGTTCGTCGTGTAGTACAGCCACGCGGCTTCCGCGCTCGGCGCGTAGCCGATCTTCGTCCAGACCGTGACGGGCTGGCCTGTGGCCAACTGCGGGGGCGGGTTGAACTGCAGGTTGGTGGAGACTTGGTTATCCTGCGCGGGATCGTGGAAGTGCCACGTCACCGTGCGGCTGTCCGAAAGGTTCGGGTTGTTGCCGGCGTTGACGACGAACCCGGTGCTGCCGATCGTGCAGGCGTAGGTCTCCGCGCCGGGTGACCCGATGCCGTTTCTTGCCGTGTCGGCCGCCGCGAACTTTTCGGCGACGCGTTGGACATACTTCATCTGCTCGTAGCCCAGGAACTTGTCCTGCGCGACCGCAGGCGGGTTGTCGCGGACGCCCGGCTGCTGCGTGACGATGTCCAGCTGCGAGTTCAGGTCGATCCCGCCGTCGAGCTTCATCAGGATGTTCTCTGCCGAGCCGTCGGCGCGCGCGACGAATGTCAGGTTCGAGGACTTAGTCACGCGCGGGATCGTCATGCTGTAGCTGTAGTCCGATGTGTTCGAGTCGGCGAGGCCGTAGGGGTTGAACGCCGGGTCGCCGTTGCGCCCGTCCTTGCGCGTCACGGTCACGCTCCCGGCGCGGGCGCCGTTCTCGTAGATCATGATGGGCTGGACTTCCTGCGTCAGCCCCTCGCCCCAGGCCTCCGGCATCTCCGGGTTGCGCCACGAGAACACGTAGTACTTGCCCGGCGCGACGTAGATCAGAGAGTCGTCCATGTTGCGGAGCCGCCCGCCGGATATCACTTTCACTTTGAACGGGCCGTCGTGGTACGAGTAGTTGAACAGCCGCGCGCCTTCCGGGAAGAGCGAGTTGAGGTCTTTGGACGGCCATTCCGCCATGTAGTTCCGCGCCATCAGGAAAACCATCGTCACGCCGTGGTCGTTGGCGCCGCCGTCGGTGGCGCTCGGGTCGTAGCGAGCCCACGACGTGAGATCCCAGGCTGTCCAGCGGATGCTCTGGAAGCCCCAGGCGAAGTGCCGGTTGATATCGAGCAGGTTCGGGATGTACTTCTGGTTGAACTCGCCGAGGAACGGGACCTCCGCCGGCTTCGGGAACCAGTCCGGCGACCCGCTCTGGTTGTAGCCGTCGCTGTAGACGATCGGCAGTCCCTCGCGCTCGAGGAGGACGGCGTGCGCCTGCTCGCGGTCGCCGCCCCAGAGGTAGTTGTTGTCGTGGCTCATGACGTAGTGCATGGACTTGTTGGGGTCGATCACTGCGTAGTACGGGTCCTCCATGCCGCTGAGATTGTTGCCGATGTTGCCCTTCACCGCGTTGAGGAAGTCGTCGTTCGCGATGCGCATACCGGCGGCCACGTAGTTCATCTTCCAGGGCGGGTCGCCGAGGTGCTCGCCGTACATCAGGGCGTCATCGCGCGGCTGCAGGTTGTCGAACACCGTGTCGCGGTGGTTGCCCCAGTCGCTGAACCCGCGCGAGATGTTGAACTGCTCCTGCGCCTGCCCGCAGTAGCCCCAGTTGTACTCGTTCTTCGGGTCATCCATTTTACCGAAGAAGTACGAGGGAACATGCTTCACCGCATCGAGCCGGAAGCCGTCCGCGCTGGCCTTGTCCGTGAACCAGCGGATCGAGCGGTTGAGCATGCCTCCGACGTCCTCCGCGACGACATTGCCCATGTCGTAGCGGCCGTTGCCGTAGCCCCACGCGGTGGTCCAGCGGTCGGTGCGGCTGGGGTCGATGCCGGTGTCGGTGAAGGGTTCGCCGGGTTCGCCGGCGTCGTGCTGGCCGTTGGCGTTCGTGTCGGTCCAGTCGAAGCGGCCGTTGGAGTTCGTGTCCTGGTAAGGCTCCTTGTTGGCGAAGGTGTAGACCGGCTCGCCCAGGCCGTTCGTGGCGACCGGGAGATCGGTGTCGAGGTATATCTCCGTCCGACCCGCGTGGCGAATGCCGGACCACTTCGCGTAATCGTCGTTCTCGTTGTATCCGAAACTGGTGTTCGGGGTTTCCTGTGCGATGTCCTGGCCGAACGGGTTGCGGTTCAGCACCTGCCACTCGTCGCCCCACGCCGGCCATCCGTAGTTCTCGTACGTCGTCGCCGAGGTGCGGCGCAGGTGGAAATCCTCGGGAACGAATCCGTTGGCCTGAAGCGTCCCCGGCGCGCCGCTGGACATCGGGCCGCCGTTGTGCGCCATCACGTTGTCGAAGTACACGCGCAGCCCGAAACGATGCGCGACCTCGACGAGGTGCAGGAGTTCGGTCTCGGTGCCGTACTTGGTGGTGATGGATCCGTTCTGGTTCTTGCTGCCGAGGTCGAAGCGGTCGTAGCAGTCGAACCCGACGGAGAGCCCGCCGCCGGCCTTGAACGGGGGAGGCAGCCAGAGCGCGGTGTAGCCCGCCTCGGCGAGTTCGGGAATCCGGCGCGCGAGCTCCGACCAGCTCGTGTTGAAATACTGAAGAATGACCTCGCCCGCAAAGACGCGAGCGGTGGAAAACAGAACGAGCAGGACGAAAACTCCTGCCCGCACATATCTGGCGATCGTACTCATGACGCGTCGCAAAACAGGGCCATCCTGAATATAAAGTAGAACGTTTTAGCAACAATGTTAAGGCCGCGTTTCAAGACTATTCTCTGGACCGATGAAGCGTGTTGAGGCAACCTGTCGGGCATGGATTTATCCCATTTGTCCAAAGCTCTTTTCGACTGGAAGCTGGCGCTGGGTGAGGAATTCGTTCTGACCGATGCCGAGTCTCTCGCGCGGTACGCCAGCAACGCCGGCGGCGTGAAGCGATCCATTCCCGCGGTGCTCCGCCCCGCGTCGACCGGCGAGGTCGTGAAGCTTGTCGAGATCGCAAACCGCTACAAAATTCCGATCCATCCGGTGAGCCTCGGCCGGAACTGGGGGCTTGGCTCGTGCGTGCCCGTGCGCGACGACACGGTCGTCGTTGAGCTCGGCCGCATGAACGCGATCCGGGAAGTCAACGTGAAGCATCACTACGCGGTCGTGGAGCCCGGCGTGACCCAGCGCCAGCTTTACGAGTACATCCGCGACAACAAATTGCCGCTGGTCATGAACGTGACGGGGGCGGCGGGCGCCACGAGCCTGATCGGGAACGCGATGGAGCGGGGCGTCGGCTACTTCGCCTCGCGCGCCGAGGCGCTGACGGGCCTGGAGGTCGTGCTCGGAAACGGGACGCTGTTGAGGACCGGGTTCAGCCATTTCGAGAACGCGCAGGCGAAGTACATCTACAAGTTCGGCATCGGGCCGTTCCTGGACGGCCTGTTCTCGCAGGCCAATTTCGGGATCGTGACCTCGGCGGCGGTGGACCTGATGCCGAAGCGCGATTCGCACATGGCGGTGATCGCGAAGATCAGCGACCCGGAAAAGCTCGGGGCGTTTGTCGATGCGATCGCCGACCTGCGCAGGCGCGACGTCGTCCAGACCGTCATGCACATCGGCAACCAGAACCGCACGCAGATCGCGATGGCGCCGCTCGTGTACCGCTCCCTGAAGAGCCAGGGCGGCGTCAGCGAGCCGGACCTGAAGATCGAGGCAGGCAAGCTGCTGGCGAAGGAGGGCTTCGGGCCGTGGAGCGCGGTGGGCGGGATCATGGGGACGCGCGGCCAGCTCGCGGTGGCGCGCCGCGAAATCCGCAAGGCCCTGCGCGGGTTGGCGAAGACGATGTTCATGAACGACGCGCTCGTAAACGGCGCGAAGTTCGCGGCGTCGAAGCTGAGTTTCATTCCGTGGGTCCGGCGGAAGCAGGCGCTCCTGCTCGCGGTCGAGCCGCTGTACGGATTGGCCAAGGGCATTCCGACGGATGCGCCGATGAACAGCGTGTGGTGGCCCGTCGGCGAAGTCCCGCGCTCGGAACAGGACAACCCGGACCAGAGCCACTGCGGCCTGCTTTTCTGCGTCCCGTTCTTCCCCGCCGACGGCGAGCTGGTCATGAAGGCGATGGAGCACACGGAGAAGGTTTTCCGGAAGTACAACTTCGTGCCGTACATCACGCTGAACATGGCGGACAGCAAATCGATCGAGTGCGTGATCAACATGGCGTTCGACCGCAACCATCCGTCGCAGATCGCCGCGGCGCACGCGTGCAACGACGAGCTCACAAGCGACTTCATCAAGCAGGGCCTGATCCCGTACCGCGTCGGCGTCCAGTCCATGGACCTCGTGGTGAAGGAAAGCGACCCGTTCTGGCGGACCGTCCGGGACCTCAAGAAGGTCCTTGATCCCAACCACATCATTTCGCCGGGAAGATACAACCTGGTGTGATGGAAATCGTCCTCGTCGTCGTCCTCGCCCTCGTCCTCGACAGCTTCAACGACCGAGTACGACGACGAGGAGGAGGACGAGGACGATCGGATTGCCGGCGGCTTCCCTCACGCCTTCTGCATGATGCTCTTCACGAACCAGCCTTTGAAGGAAGGCGGTTCGACGGCGGGAGTTGTCTTCGGGGGCGCGGGCTTGGCCCAGGTGAGTATCTCGCGGGGCAGCTGGGCGAGGCCGATCTGCCGCCCCTTGGCCATGGTCACCGCGGTTCGAAGCGTTTCCTCCAGTTCGGGCAGGTTGCCCGGCCAGGGATATTTCTCCAGCGCCAGCATGGCGTCCGGCTCGATGGGGATCACGTCGCCGGGCGTGCTGTTCAGGTTCCGCAGAGTAAGGCCGATGTGTACGCGGACATCCTCCGGCCGGTCGCGCAGGGGGGAGACCTGGATCGTGCCGGCCTCCAGAGCGTGAAGGAGATCCTTGTTGAACTTCCCGGCGGCGGCGAGGTCCTCCAGGGACTCGGTGGACGTCGCCAGGATGCGCGCGGTCATGGGCGCGAGCGGCTCGCCGTCCGACGGCTTGAAGGAGCCGGTGTCCAGCACGCTCAGCATTTCCTCCTGGAGCGCCGCGGGGAGTTCGTGGATATCGGCGAAGAAGAGACTGCCGCCCTCGGCGTTGGCGGCAAATTTTCCGATCGTGTCATCGGGCCGGGTCTTTCCGCAATTGATCTTAAGGAAAGTCTGGTCCTTGCGGCTGCCGTACGCGTGAATGGTCCGCGCCAGCACCGACTTGCCGGTGCCCGCCTCGCCGCGGATGAGGATCGGCGTGTCCGACGTGAACGCCAGTTCGATCTTCTCGCACACCGCCGCCATCGCCGCGCTCGCGGAAACGATATTCGGATAGGGAAGCACCGACGAGCCCGGGTTGATCAGGTCGAGGCTGTGCTTGCGCGCTTTCACGAATTCGTTGGCCGCGTTCACGGTCGAGCGGAGGGCGTCGAGCGAAAAGGGCTTCGCGATGTAGTCGAACGCGCCCTTGGCGATGGCTTCCTGGATCGTGTCCTGCGTGCCGTAGCCGGTGATCATGATGACGGGGACGCCGGGGCAGCGCTGCTGGGCGATTTCGAGAAACTGCAGGCCGTCCATGCGGGGCATCGAGTAGTCGGTGATGATGATGTCGAACGAGGCAAATCCCGCGATCTTGAGAGCCATATCCGCGGCCGTCACCGTGACGATGTCGTGGCCGTCGGCTTTCAGGGCCGACTCCAGGCATCGCAATATCATCGGTTGATCGTCGACCACCAGTATCTTGGCCATGACCCCCTCCACACCCGCAATCTCTGTGCCGGTATGTAGATTAACCCAAAGAGCGAGGGGGGTGTATAGCTTGAGCGGGCGTTCCCGTTTTCCCTACAAAATGCCCTTTTCCCATTCGACCTGGGCTTTCAGGCCGTCCAAGACGCGCGTGGCGGGGCGGTATCCGAGCATTCGGGAAATCTTGTCGGTGTTGGCGGCGGTGTGCTTCTGGTCGCCGGGCCGGGGAGGCTTGCGCTCGATGCGGGCTTTCTTCCCGGTGATCTCCTCCAGCATCCGGATGACCTGGTTCAGCGTCACGATCTCGCCGCCGCCGACGTTGAAGACCTGCCCGAGCGCGAGGGTCCGCTTCTCGCAGGCGAGGATCGTCGCGTTGACGCAGTCGGCGACGAACGTGTTGCTTCGGGTCTGCTCGCCGTCGCCGTACATCGTAAACGATTCGCCCCGGATCAGGTTGCGGATGAGGATGTTGTACGCCATGTCGGGGCGCTGGCGCGGGCCGTACACGGAGAAGTAGCGCAGGATCGTGACCGGCACGCCGAAGTTTGCCTCGAACGCGCGGCAGAGATTCTCGGCGGCGACCTTGGTGATCCCGTACGGCGAGAACGGCGTGAGCGGCGAATCCTCGGGGCCGGTCGCCTCCTTCCCGTACACGCTGGACGTCGAAACGTGGATGATCTGCGGGACCCTGGCTTCGCGCGCGGCCTCGAGCAGGCGCTTCGTCGCGATCATGTTGCAGGAGGCGTAGAGATCGAACTCGCTCCAGCTTTTCATCAGCCCGGCCATCGCAGCCTCGTGGAAGATCACGTCGCAGCCCTCGACGACGGGCCCGAGTTCGGCAACACGCAGATCGAGTTCGTGGAACTGGAACCGCGGATTGCGGCGAGCCGCCTCGAGATTCTTCTCCTTGATCGGACGCGGGTAGTACGGAATGAACGCGTCCACGCCGATCACGTCGTGGCCCCTGGCGAGCAACGCTTCGGAAAGATGCGAACCGATGAATCCTGCCGCTCCGGTGACCAGACATCTGCTCATATGAAAACCTTGTGGTTGTTGCCGATATGAAACAGCAACAGAACGGCGGATGCCAGCACGAAAAGCCCGCCGGCGGGAGTTTGACAGCGCTGCCCTGCGAGGGGTACTAGGCCTGTATCGGAGGTCATGCATTTCCAACGGGAGGGGTGATCGTGAAGAGGATGATTCTCACGTTCCTGTTGTCCGGACTTTCCCTGGCCGCGGCCGACACCCACTACGTCAACATCTACAGCGGGGTGGAAGTCCCTCCGTACACCGACATGTTCCAGGGATCGCACACGATCCAGCCGGCCATTGATGTGGCGGAGAACGGCGACACGGTGAAGGTCATGTCGGCGACGTTCGACTTGACTGCCCAGATCGTCGTGACCAATGGGATTTGTCTGAAGAGCAGCGGCGGATGGACATCCGTCATCCTGGACGGCCAGCGCGGGGGAACCGTCTGGACGCGCGCACTCTATATATCGCACACCGGGGCGGTGGTGGACGGATTCACGATCAGGAACTGTCATCCGCCCGCCGGAAGTGAAGGCGGTGGCGTGCTTCTCAGCACGGGCAAGCTTGTCAACTGCTGGGTGGTCAGCAACACAGCTCCTCTGGAAGGCGGCGGGATTATGATCCGCGGAGACGGCGAGGTGTCGGGTTGCCGCATCCAGGAAAACGGCGGCGACATGTTTGGCGGCGGCATTTCTTGCAGGAACGGCGGGTTGGTTACCAATTGCGTGATCGACGGCAATGTGAATGGATGGGGAGGCGGCGCTGCCTGCATGAATGGGGGCGCTGTCGTTTGCAGCTGGGTTAGCAACAACATCGCGTGGGACAGGTACGGCGGTGGAATCTACATATATCAGGAGGGGCTTGTCGACCAGTGCGTGGTCAACTGCAACACGTCGGAGTTCGGCGGCGGCGTCTACCTCGATCAGGGAGGGCTTGTCACGAACAGCCGCGTGTGCGCGAACTCGGCGACCAACGCCGGCGGGATCTACGTGGCGGGAGGGACGGTCGTCGACAGCGAGGTGCTCGCGAATTTCGCGGCCGGCGATTGGCCGACGGGAGGCCGGGGCGGCGGCGTTCTGATCAACGGAGTCGGCTACGTGCGCCGGTGTGAGATTGCCGACAATGTGGCCTACGACCGCGGCGGCGGTGTGGCGATGTACGCGCAGAGCGTCATGGAAAATTGTCTCGTCCGCGGCAATGAGGCCGCGTACTACGGCGGCGGCGTGGAGTGTGACCAGGGCGGCGACGTCCTGTACTGCACGATCGTCGACAACCTTGCATGGGTCAACGGCGGCGGCGGGCTGCATGTCGTCGACGGCGGCTACATCATGAGTACAATCATCTGGAGCAACGAGGCGGCCTATTCAGATGATGTGCTGGAGGATGGGACCGGCGGTTTCCAGTTCTACTACTGTTGCACCACGCCCATGCCATCCGTGGGCAGCGAGAACATCACGGAAAATCCCCAGTCGCGCCGGGCGACTACCGGTTGCTCGCGGGATCGCCCTGCATTGACAGCGGGGGATCTCTCCATCTGCCGGACGTGCGAGGCGTGCCGCGCCCGCTCGAGGGGAACGCGGACGAACCGGCGGTTGATGACCGCGGAGCGTACGAGTACATCCATCCCACGTGGGACACCGACGGCGACGGATCGCCGGACAGGACAGAGGTTTGGATGGGAACCGATCCGACGGACGCAGACTCACACATAACCATGGCGCAGCCGGGCGGGCTTGAGCCGGGCGTCGGCGTCCGCTGGTCGAGCGTCGCGGGGAAGACCTATCGCGTCAAGCAGTCGCAGAACCTGCTGGGCTCGGACTGCGGGTTTGTGGAGACGGTGGAGTCGAACATCGTGGCGACGCCGCCTTTCAATGTGTACACGGGAGTCGTTCTGTCGGGTTCCGGCCCCTGGTTCCACCGGGTCGAGCTTGAGGACTCCGGCGGAGTGGGCCCGTTCGACGACTGAGCGTGCGGCCCGAGCACCAGTTTCCAGTTTCAAGTTTCCAGTTTCCGGCTATAACGTGTTTGTGCCCGTTGCCTCAAACAGACTGCTGCGCAGTTTCTGCCCGCCCGACTACAGCGGCGGCAGCATCGTCAATCTGCTCGCCTCCGTCATCCGCTCCCGCGGCGGGCGTTCGCCTCACGCGGACCTCAATGGCCTGCCGGCCAGAGACCTGAAGGGCGCGCGAAAGGTTGTCTACCTCGTCATCGACGGTCTGGGGCAGCAGCAGTTGGATCGCTACCTCGCGTCGCGCCGCCGCGCGGCGTTCTTCGCGGAGCATCCGCATCAAACAATCACGACGGTTTTTCCCGCGACGACCGCAGCGGCGATCACCACGTTCAGCACCGGCGCGTCGCCCGCGGAGCACGGCATCCTCGGCTGGCACCTTCATCTTCCCGATCTCGGAATGGTCAGCACGATCCTGCCGGCGACGACGCGGACCGGGTCGCCGATGGCCGGCGAGAAGTTCGATTTGAGGAGATACCTGAAACTGCCGCTTCCGCTTGATTCAGTGAAGTGCCGCAAGGAGTTGATCTCGTGGGGCGACATTCCGAAGGGCCGCTTCTCCCGGGCCGGAGTTCGCTGGAACCGAAAGCGTTCCTGCACGACGCTGTCGGGCCTGTCGCGGCAGATCGAGGCGTTCGCGAAGGCGCCGGGCCGCGCGCTGGCCTACGCGTACTGGCCGGGCTACGATTCGTTCTGTCACGAGGTCGGCTGCCGCCATCCGCGGACCGTCCGGCATTTGGCGGCAATCGATCGCGCGCTGGCCGGATTGGTACGGAAGTTGCGCGGGACCGGCACGGCGTTGATCGTCACGGCGGACCACGGGCTGGTCGATTCGGCGCCGGCGCACCGGATCAGCTTCCGGGAGATTCCGGGCTTTTACGATTGCCTCGCGGTCCTGCCGTCCGGCGACGCGCGTTGCGCGCACTGCTTCGTGCGGCCATCCAAGGTTCGGAAATTCCGCCGGATTTTTTTCCAATGTTTGGAAAAATCGTGCGCGTGCGTGCGCGGCGAGGACTTGTTGAGGCTCGGCGTCTTCGGCCCGGGGAAGCCGCATCCCGCGCTGTCGAACCGCGTGGGGGACTACGTGCTCATCGCGAAGTCCGACTGCTGCTTCAGCTCGCACCTGCCCGGCGAGAAGATCGAATTCAACGTCGCGAACCACGGCGGCATGTCGGCGGCGGAAGTGCGGGTGCCTCTAGTCGTCGCCACCGTCTGAGTGGCGCCCCTCGGGCAGCGCCTGCAGGCGGAAGAAAGCCGCCTCGAATTCCGGGGGAATCGCTGCGACGTGCGATGTTCTTCCGTAGATCTCGGCCCACGGCTGCCAGCCGGACAGATCTTTGTTGGTCGTGAACATCAGCCTGTATCCGGGTTGGTCGTTGTCCCAGTTCATGGCGACGTTGCCGTGCTCGTCGTGCCGCGTCTTGTCGATCTTCGGTCTTTTCGGCGTGAGGTCGACGAGGCGCACCGTGAGATTGCTGACGTAGTTGTTGCCCCCGGAGTTCGATACCCAGAACCCGATGTTGGTCTGGGTTTCCCCGGCCCGGATGGGCCTCCTCGTTCCAAGCGGACGGACCGTGACCGTCCGGCCGTTCGTCTCGCTGCGGCCGCTCCAGAGCGAGTCCAGGTACCCGTGAGGGATGTCGAACGTCACCACCCAATCCGCCATGGTCCTGTCCGTGTTGTTGCTCACCCCGAGGTGCGCGCCGTAGCTGTTCGCGTACTGCTCCGTGATCTCGATCCACACCGCGCCGCTTGTCGTGACGAGCGGGTCCGTGAAGATCGTGTCAGGCTTCGGGTAGGCCGGCGGGCATTCGCCGCAGGTCCTGAAAGTGTCCATGGTGTAGACGCAGGTGGCGATCTCCTCGTCCGGGCAGATCTCCTTCACGGAGGTGACGAACGGCGGGAACGACGTCGCGGCGGCCGCGCTCACCGGGTTCTTCATGAACTCCACGAGGGCGTGCGTCGAAACGAACCAGACGTCCGGCCAGGCCTGCGCCCACGCGATGAAGTCGCTGAGGGCGCTGACGTTCTGGGGCTGGTTCGTGAACCAGTACGTGTGCAGGAAGATGCCGAGCGGCGCGCGGTTCCCGTTGTAGCGCTCCAGGAAATTTCTCTGGAGGAGGGCGAGGAATTCCTCGGGCGTGCCGGCGCAATCCATGGTGCACTGCTCGACGCCGTTCGTGTCGAGGAGGACGTAAACGGGCACCTCGAACAGGCCCGGAAAGACGTTCGTCGGCGCGAGTCCGGTGGTGGCGGTCTGGGCGAGCCCGTTGTCGAGCGTGTACGGCCAGATGAAGTTGGCGCCGTCGGGGCTGAGGTCGCCCGGCCGTTCCTTGACGGACGCGTCGTATTCCATACCCGCATCCGCCAGCGCCTGGAACGAAGCGTCATTGAACTTCAGGTGCGGCGCGCGGAAACCCACGATCTCCTCGATCGGGATCTGCGCGAGGTCGGACAGGGCCTTGCGGGCTCCGTAGATTTCGCGGCGCCAGGTCGCGACGTCCGTGTTCGTACCCGTCGTGTGCGTCATTGTGTGGATGGCGATCTCGTGCCCCTGCGCGTGCAGCTGCTGGACCTGCCGGTAGTCGCACCAGTCGGTGTTGATATAGAACGTGGCCTGGATGGGCGTGCCGTTCGGATTCCAGTGGTTGGAAACGACCTGCTGGATGAGGTCGTAGCGCCCGCCGTAGACCGCATCGTCGAAGGTGATGAGGATCATCTGCGGCGTTTCGGCCGGGGTCAGTCCGCCGGGCGGTTGGGTGCTTGGGCAGATGCAGGCCGGCGCGACGCAGTTCGAGCATGCGTAATCAAACGCATACCCGTGGTTTGCGACGGCGGCCAGCACACACAACACGGCAAGAATTGAGGTGGTTACAACTCTTCCGCAGGATTTACTACTCTTCATACAATCTTCCTGCTGCCTCCCTGAGGCAGGGATTACCGTACCGCGGAAGAGGCTGATTTGCAAGCATACGACCAGTTGTCGTACTGCATCGGAGGGCGCCGCTCTGTCGGCGCCGGAAGAAGGTTGCGACGGAGCGCAACCCGACGCCAGTCTAGTACATCGTCTTCAGCTTGAAATATCCGTGGTCTGTGCCCGGCGGAAGGACGGTGACTGCGGATGTCCGGCCGTGGACCTCGACGGACTGCCAGTTGCTGAAATCCTGGTTGGTCGTGAACATCAGTTCGTAGTTCGCCGCGACGTTGTCCCACGAGGCAACGATCCGGTTCGTGTCCGTGAAGACGACGCCGGCGATCGTGGGCTGGGTGTTGGTGAGCGCGTAGAGGGTGATCTTCTTGTCCAGGATCGTCGAGCTGCCTGCGGTATTGGTGACCCAGAAGTAGTTGGTTTCCACCTCGCCCGGATAAAGCGGTCGCAAGGTCGGGTACGGATGCGCGACGACCTTGGTGCCGGAACCGACCACGGTGGTTGTGTAGAGTCCGGGCATGAAATACTTGATCTGGCCCCGGAACGTCCGGAACTCGGCCTCCCACTCGACGACGACGCGATCGGTGTTGTTGCTTATCTCCAGCCGGGAGCCGTACTCGGTGGCGTAGGTTTCGTAGTTCGTGGTCTGAATGACGCCTCCTGTTACGGCGACTGCCGATCCGAAGACGTTTTCCGGCGCGGGATAAACAGGCGGGCATTCGCCGCAGGTTCTGAAGTAGGCCGACGTCCACACGCAGGTGACCACCATGGAGACCGGGGGGATCGTCTTCGGTGTGGTTACGAAGGGCGGGAAGGACGTGATGGCGGTGAGGGCGACCGGATTCTTCATGTAGTCAACCGCGTCGCGCGCGGACACGAACCAGATGTTCGATCCGAAATCCGGATTCGACAGCGCCCAGCGGATAAACTCGTTGAGGAGGTCGATGCGCCAGGCTTGGCCCGGTTCGCCCAGGGAGCCTGAGTAGCCTGCCGTCGCGTGCATGAAGAGGCCCATCGGCGCGCGCGTGCCGAAGTAGCGGTTCTCCAGGTTGAGCTTGAAGATATCCAGGATCTCGTTGCTCGTGCCGGCCGGGAAGTCCATCGTGGAGACAGCCGCGCCGGAGCCGTTGAACGTCTGCCACAGCGGTACCTCGAACAGGCCGGGGAAATTGCTCTGGGGCGCCGGCTTGTAGGCGATTTGCGCAAGGCCGTTATCGAACGTGTAGGGCCAGATCATCCTGGACCCGTCCATGCTCAACCCGCCCAGGCCTTCGGCGATCGAAGCATCGTACACCATGCCGGCTTCGGCCAGGGCCTGGAACGAGAAGTGGTTGTAATCCAGGCCGGGCGCGCGGAAGCCGACGATGTCCTCCAGCGGGATCTGCGCGAGATCGGAGATCGCCTTTCGGCAGCCGTAGATCTCCCGCCGCCACGTGGAAACGTCCGTGTTCGTCGTCGTGGTGTGCGTCATCGTGTGGATGGCGATCTCGTGGCCCTGGGCATAGAGCTGCTGGGTCAGGCGGTAATCGTTCCAATCGGTGTTGATGTAGAACGTGGCCTGGATGGGCGTGCCGTTCGGGTTGACGTGGTTGGTCAGAATCGACTGGCACACGGCATAGGTCCCGGTGGACACCGCGTCGTCGAACGTGATCAGGACGATCTGCGGCACGTTGGTGGGGTCCAGTCCGCCGGGCGGCTGAATGTTGGCGCAGACGCAATCCGGCGACGCGCAGTTCGAGCACGAGTAGTCGAGCGCCTGCGCGCGGGTTCCTGCAAGAATCAGGATCAGGAGCGCGCACAGGAACAGCCGCGGCGAAGTGAACGACAGGTAAACGCGAGAACTCATGTGGGTACTACCTCCCTCCCAGACAGTACAGCCTCCCCTTTCAACAACTACTAACCGCACCATAGCCACGGAATCTGCGGGACGCAAGCAAGGATTCGCGGGCAGTGGGACAGAAATGGGACAATGGCCATGTCAAGCGGTTGACTTTTGCGCGGCCTTGGTGAATGTTTGGCGCGTCGTGAGGCTTTTGTTGAGAAAACACGCGGCCACATTCGTTCTGTTGGTTTTGTCGGCGGCGGCGTTCGCCGCGAGCGCGCCGCTTTCCTTCACGGGCCAGTCGTGCATCGAGCTGCCCCAGCAGGTTCACGCGGACAAGGCCGCCGTGATGCCGGTGGGCGACCGCCTGCGCATCTGCAGCTACAACGCGGAGAACTTCAACGACGGCGTGAACGACGACACCAACGCGACCCCCGCGATGGCGGCGACTCACGCGCGGGGCATCGCCTCGCTTCTCGACGAGGTCGACGCCGACGTGGTCGTTCTCCAGGAGGTGGAGAGCGTTCTCTCCGTGCAGATGCTGAACAGGGCGTTGAAGGACCCGTATCCTCAGGCGTACATCACGAAGTTCTTCTCGCGGCACGGCAACGAGCAGAAGCTGAACATCGCCGTTCTTTCGCGGGTTCCTCTCGACGGGCTGCGGGAGCTGGATTTCGGGTACTTCACGGGACGGGGCCGCCCGCCTCGCGGAGTTCTCAGCTTCTTCGTGGAGCTGGGCGGGGGACGCCGGCTCCTGGTCTACGGAGTGCACCTGAAGTCCAATTTCGGCGATCGCGTGAAGAACGAATTCCAGCGCCTGAGCGCAATGAAGCTCGTGCGGGCCGACGTCGACGAAATGCTTCGCCGGTATCCGCAGTACGGGTGGGAAGTCGTCGTGCTGGGCGACATGAACGTCGATCCGGAGGACAAGCAGTTCGAGGAAGATGCGACGTTCCGGCCGATGCGGGATTGGGTGGATCTGTGGCGCGGCCGGCCGCTCGCCGAGCGGACCACGCTGCCGACGCGGCACGGCGACCCGACGCTGGAATTCCCGCCGGTGACGTTCGACCGCTTCTTCGTGACGCGGAACCTGACCGCGGCGCCCTGGAAAGCCGATCCGCCGCAGGTGCTTCAGAAGGGCGTGGACACCAAGAGTGTGTTCACGCTACCGGGGCAGGGCGAAATCCATATGTCGGATCACTACCCGGTGTGGGTGGATGTGGTGCGGTGATCTTCCTTTATCTTACTCCTACTCTTACTCCTACTCTCTCCCGCGAGTATGAGTAAGAGTACGAGTAGGAGTAAGAGCAAGAGAGAGTGCTCAGTACTTCTTGTGGAACTTCGGCTCTTTCCCGTCGCCTGAATCCGGCTTCTTCTCTTCCGCGGCGGGCGGTGGCTGCGGCTGGCTTGAAGCGGCCGACTGGCCGCCGGCGGCTTCCATCGTTTCGACGAAGTTCATCTTGAGCGACATCAGCGTGTCGCGGAGCATGCGCTCCTCGTCCTTGTCGAGGTTGCCCTTGGTCTTGGCCTCGATCATGTCGAGGAGGTCGATCGTCGCTTGCGCGGCCTCAAGGTTGATCTGCGCCTTCTTGGTCTGCGGGTCGATCAGTTTGCCCATCTGCTGGAGGGCGGACCCGGACAGCATCAGCACGAGCTGCGCGAAATAGGCCTTGTGGATCTCTTCCGGCGTGACGGGGCGGTCTTCTGTCATGGTGTTGGTTCCTTTCCCTTTTCCGGCCTGCCCGGCAACACGAGCGACACGGCGCGGCGGTCCGGTGCGAAAATCGATGCCGCGGCCTCGCGAACCCGGTCCGCCGTCAGGGCGTTCATCCGTTCCTCGATCCGGAAGCTGTAATCGTAGCCCAGGCTGTACAGCTCGTTCAGCGCGCAAGTCTGTGCCAGCGTGCCGTTGTCCTGCAAGCTCATATCCTGCGCGGCGACGATCTGCTTCTTCGCGCGGTCGAGTTCCTCGTCGCGCAGACCTTTCTTCGCGAGGCGCGCGGTTTCCGCGTCGATCAGCTTCTCGACCTGGTCCGCGGTCTCCTCGCGGGTGCCGGCGTACAGCGCGAACAGGCCGGGCTCGAGCCCGGGCCGGTCGAACGCGCCGACGTAATAGACCAGGCCGCGTTTCTCGCGCACTTCGGTGCCGAGGTCCGACGAGAGCCCGCTGAGCGCGTTCTCGAGGACCGACAGCGCATCCACGCGCGAGTCCTTCAGGTCCACGCCCGGATAGCCGACCAGCAGGATGGTCTGCTCCTTCGGTTCGCGCCGCTTGCTTCGGCAGGGGAGGCCCGGGCTCGGTTCGGCGTTCTCGAATTGCGGGACCGGCCCGTCGGGCACTTCCGACAGGTAGTGCTCGGCAAGCTCTTTGGCCTGGTCCCCGGTGATGTCTCCGAAGATCGCAAGCACGAGGTTGCTCCGGACGAACTGCCGCTTGAAGTACGCGGCCAGCGCGTCGCGGTCCAGCTTCTGCACGCTCTCGCGGCTGCCCTGCGGCGTCCAGCGGTAGGGGTGGTTCGGGAAGATCGTTTGACGGAGCGCCTCCTCGGCGATGAAGAAGGGCTGCTCGCGCTGCTGCTGAATGGCTGCGAGCTGGACGAGCTTCTGCTTCTCGGCCTCCTCCTTCGGGAATGTGGAGTTCAGCAGGCAGTCCGAGAACAGCGCCATGAACGTGTCCGCATCCTGCGAAAGGCAGTACGCCTGGAGCCCGAAGCTGTTGCGCCCGCAGAACGGCGAGATCGACCCGCCGAGGCGTTCGACCGTCTGCGCGATTTCCTGGGCCGACCGGGCGGTGGTCCCGCGCGTGAGCAGGTCCGACATGAGGCTCGTGATGCCGTTGTTGTTCGTCGATTCGGTCAGCAGGCCGCCCTTCAGCGCCGCGCAGAAGAAGACGAACGGCAGGCGGTGGTCCTCGCGGACGATCAGCGGAATGCCGCACGCCAGAGTCAGTTTCCGGACATCCGCCCCGGCCTCCGCCGGCCGGGCGTTTGTCGGCGGCGCCGCCGCCGCTTCCGGCGAGAGCACGACGAGGGTCCGGTTTGCGGAGGAGAGATAGCGCCGCGCCACGTCCTTGAGCTTCTCGGCGTCGACGGACTGGACGTTTTCCAGGTAGCGCTCGGAGAACGAAGGATCGGCCGCATAGAACTCGCCGGAGCCGTAGCTGTATGCCTGGCCGTCCATGGTCTGCAGACCGCCCAACTCGCCGACGAGCACGGTCCGCTTGGCCTTCTCGAGCTCCTCGTTCGTGAAGCCGCCCGCGGCCCAGCCGTCCACTTCTCCCTGGATGGCCGCGACGACAGCCGCCTCATTGGTCGGGTCGAACGTCGCGCTGAATCCGAACAGGCCGGGGTCTTTGCCGGTGATGGACCACGCGTCGATCTCGTGGACGAGTTTCTGTTCCTCCTTGATCTTCTTCACCAGCCGCGAGCTGCGGCCGGACCCGACGATGTCCGCCAGGACATCCAGCGCCGCGGCGTCGGGGTCGCTCAGGGCGACGGTGTGGTAGGCCCAGAGCAGGCGGGACACGTTGTACGCGCCGGTCTCTCGCGCGAACCGCGGCGCGAGCTGCGGCGGCTCGGTCGGGAGCGGCTTGGGTTCCATGGCTTTCCGCGCGAAGGGCTTGAACGCTTCGCGGATGTGCGCCTCGACCTCCGCCCTGTTCACGTCGCCCACGACAACCACGATCATGTTGTCGGGCACGTAGTTCCGGCGGAAGTATTTCACGAGGTCGTCGCGCGTCGCGCTTTTGAACACGTCCTCGTAGCCGATGACCGGGACGCGGTAGGGGTGGACGCGGTACGCCGTGCCGCCCATGAGCTTGTAGATCTGTCGGTCGGGGTTGTCCTTGCCCATGGCGAATTCGCGCAGGATCACGTCGCGCTCGCGCGCCCATTCGTTCTTCGGGAACGTGGCGTTCATGACCGCGTCGGCCAGCACGTCGAACCCGACTTTCCAGCTGTCGCCCGGCAGCGTCGCGTGGAACACCGTCCGGTCCTGCGCCGTGTAGGCGTTGATCTCGCCGCCGGCATCGTTGATTTCCTTGGAAATCTGTCCGACGGGCCGGGTCGGCGTGCCCTTGAAGATCATGTGCTCGACGAAGTGCGACAGGCCGGCGCCGAGGAATTCCCCTTCGTTCACCGCGCCGGAGCCCACCCAGATCTGCACGGCGGCCACCGGCGCGCTGTGGTCCTCCTTCACGAGGCAGATCGTGCCGTTGTCGAGGACGAAGCGGTGGAGCCGGGCATTGGATTTTTTCAGGGCCTCGAGCGGGGAGGCGGTGTCGGCGGCCACGGCGCAGGAGGCCGCGATGGCCAGGAACACGATGACGAGGAGCGCTAGTCGTGTTTTCATAAGAACGCGGGACAGGGAGGTCCCGCACACTCCATCTCTAGTTTGCCTTGGATTCTCTTGCGGGCGGGGTCTCCTGACCCCTCTTCGCGACGGCCTTTTTCCCCGGCCGGTACGGCTGGCGGAACGCCTCGTCGAAATCGTAGCCGCCCATGAAATCCTCGCGCCGGTCCTGCTCCGTCTTGCCGAGGATTCCTTTTTCAACCAGGTTGAACACGATGTTGCCGAAATCCTCGCCCTTGTGAATGCCCCAGCGGTTCAGCACGGTCTTCGTCATCGCGCCGTACTCCTGCAGGGCGTACTGCCGGATGCCGTCGAGCAGCTCGCTGCCGGTCACGTGCCGGCCCGGGCCGCCGATCGGCTTCGCGAAAAGTTTGATCGTGAAATCCAGCGCCTCGCGCAGGAACAGGTAGGCCTGCTCGTCGTAGCGCGGATCGTCTTTCAGTATCTGGGCCAGGGCCTCGTTAAAGTTTACTTTCTTCATGGCTGTTCCGAGCTTGTTAATGACGAATGACCAAGCGCTAATGACGAATGTCGGGTTTCTGTTTTAGTCATTTGAGTATTCCCTAGTCATTCGTCATTAGTCATTTGTCATTCAGCCCGGAAGGGCTTTCTGTATTTGATCGCTGATTGTTTTCATCTCTTCCGGGCTGTCATACTTCTTCGCCGCCCAGTTCCAGTGGTGGCCGTCGGTCTTGAACCGGGGCACGACGTGGAAGTGGATGTGCGGCACCTGCTGGCCGGCGGCCGTTCCGTTCGCGTTCAATACATTGACCCCGTCCGCCTTCAATCCGTTCATCTGCGCCTGCGCGATTTTCTGGACGACCTTCATCAGCCGCACCAGCACGTCCGCCGGCGTGTTCGTGATCGGGTCGTAGTGCTGCTTCGGGATCACCAGCGTGTGGCCCTTGATCACCGGTCCGATGTCCATGAACGCCAGCGTGTCGGCGTCCTCGTACACGCGGGTCGACGGAATTTCGCCCGCCACGATTTTGCAGAAAATGCAGTTTGTGCTCATGGTCCTCCAGCGCGCGCGGCCTGTCCGACGCCCGGCGGATCGACGGGCCCCGGCTTCTGGTTCTTGAGATGCACGTATCGGGCCACGAGCCCGACGAGCGCGATCGCCAGGATCCCTGCCAGGAACTTGCGCTCGCCCGGCGCGAGGTCAAACCACGACCTCAGCCAGCTCAGATCGATGTTTCGGCCTCTTGTCACGCGCGCATCCTAATGATTCGGCTGTCCGGCATCCAGACGAATGTTTGGGGCGGCGAAGGAGTGGTGTTCCTTGGAGTGAACGCTCGGGGAGATTCCTGGGCGCCAGGCAAGGCTGTTCGCCTCCGAGCGACACCATATTGGGCGGCGCGATCGAAGTGAAGGCTTCGTCCGGAGCGAGTAGCTCAGAAGCACGAGTGTCACACTTTTCGAAGTGTGACACTCGTGCTTCTGTATCTTCAGGATCGCAGCGCAAGCGCCATCATTGCGCGCGTCAGCGGATCGGAAGGATTTTTGCACTGGTACCTCCCGCCCGTCTGCCTGACGCAGTCTCTGGCGCTCAGTTTTGCGAGGTGACGGAAGGCCGCGCGGCGGGGTATCCGGGTCAGTCGCGTGAGAGAGCCGATGCGGTCTGCTCCGGACGCCACCGCCCGGATGAGGGCAATCCTGCGGGGATGCGTGAATGCGGTGAACGATCGGAAGACGGCGTCGAAGGGAGTAGGTCTTTTTCGGAAGGCGCTTTGAAGGCTTTTGAGCAGGATTCTGGTTTCGGGCAGCGAAGGATCGTGATCGGCCTTGTAGAACACGCGTCGTCCCCTGCGCTTGGCCTGAATCAACCCGCGGGCGTTCAACGCCCGCAAGTATTCGCTCGCCACGGACATCGAAATGCGCTCGTTCCGGGCTATGTCGGAAACGCTGATGTCGGGCTCTGACATGATCCGCTTCAGGATGCGCAAGCGCTTGCGATTGGCCAGTGCGCGGCATGTGCGCCACAAGGTGGGCGAGAGCGGTCTTGGAGCTGGTGTCTTCATGCGATTCCCCAGTGACACACTTTGCGAAGTGTGTCACTGGGTGTCAAGTTGGCGCCGCTCGCACCGCGACAGCCGGTCATCACTGCCGCGCGGGGACACCGCATACGGTTGACGCGGAAATGATGGCTTCGGTGGACCTGTCGCATCAACGATCCCAGGACTTGGCCGTCTTGCCGCGAGCGACATGCCCCCGCGCCATGTCCGCGAGCTCCCGGGCCTCCGGCGACGGCGGCAGCAGGCTTTCGAGTTTGCCGACGATGTCACGCTGTTCGACGCGCTCAAAGGCCGGGGGGTAGTGGATGTCGTAGACCCACGCCATCTGGATGAATTTGAAATCCGTCAGCGACTTGATCATGGAGAAGGGGACGTTGCGCCGCGCGCGGATCATGTCCAGCAGCTCGGGGTTCGCCGTGCCCTCGACGGGCACGCCGAAGATCAGCTCCGGGTGTTCGCCCATCTTGTCGTTCGTCACCATGTCATGGAAGAGCATGAAGATGTCCAGCTTGTCCGCGTCGCGGATCAGCCGCACGAACGGCAGGCTGTCCTTCGACACGGTCGCGGGGACCTCGATCGCGTTGTGGTACAGGATCGCGTCCTTGATGCGCTGGCAGTCGGTCGTGCCCACTCCCGAAAGGACGATCTCCTGTTCGACCACCTCCCAGCTTCGCTCGGCGTGGTTGAAGGAGTGGCGGTCCGACTGCGTCTTGAACTCCGCGTACTGCGAAAAGCGGCCGACGTCGTGCAGGATGCCGATCGCCTCCGCCGTGTTGACGTCCGCCTCGGCCCAGCCCAGGTCGCTCGCCACCGCGCGCGCATCCTCGGCCACGCGCAGGCTGTGGTCGAGCTTCAGCTGGAGCATGGCGGGCAGATTCCCGTCGGGCCCGCGGAAGTCGTCCGCGTACTCGCCGAACCAGCGTTTGATTTCCTGAAGGTAGTTCTGTTGCATCGGGAAGCCGTAAGATAATCGCGTTTTCGCGAAAATCGAGCGAATTTTCCAAGGGTTGGAAAATTTCGGGCGGGATTTTCCAATCCTTGGAAAAACGGCGCTAGATCAGGTCTTATCGGGCCCCGGTGAACGCCCAGTTCAGGATGTCGTGGTTCTCGAAGGCGTCCCACGTGGCGGCGGTGAAGCCGACCCAGGCTTTGCCGTCCTCCAGCGCCAGGATGGTCGAGAGATCGGCCTTCACGGCGAGGACGGGAAGTTCCATGTCGTCCACGTAGACGATGAGCGTGCCCGGGACGTACTCGATCTTCACGGTGTGGACCTCGCCGTCGGAGAGTTCGGGCACGTTGGGCGTCAGCCCGAGGGAGCATCCCTTGACCTCGGAGTTGGGGTCGGTGCCGCGCGTCTGGACGCTCACGTGATTGTCGTCGGGATCCCTCAAGAGGAAATGACCGCTCTCGTTGTTGTCCCAGGTGTCGAACTCGATCGCGAGGCTGTTGGGGATGCCTGCGTAGCCCATGCCGCCCCCCGGGGATCCCATCGCTTTCGGCCCCGTGTTCTGGATCACAAAGGCGAATCCGTCGCCGCCCGTGTCCTCCGTGAGCTCGTTCTTGAACACGTCGCCGCGCGCGGTCATCTGGAACTGGAACATCGTGCTGAATCCGTTCTGCACATCCTGCCGGTTCGCGAGCCAGGCGGAGCCGCGCTGGATTCGCAGCGACGGCGTCAGGCGGAGGAAACGGTCCATCTGAACGGCTGACCCGTTGAGAATGATCTGCGACCCGGAGTCGTAGGGCATCGCCGTGCCGAGTTCATCGAACAGGACCTGGGCGGATGCGGCGGAAACGGTGAGCGCGAGAAGAAGCGAGAAAGCCCATTTCATAACGACCTCCCTGTAAGGACGGCATGTTCAGTATACCCGGCCGATGCGATCCTGTTGACTCTTTTGACAGGCCGCGCCCGTTTTTGTTGATGATTTCCAGCGTCAATCCAGTATGCTCTGCGCGTTTCACACGCGATTTGGAGAGGAACGCCATGGCTGTCTATCCTTTTAAGTCAATCGAAACGAAGTGGCAGGCGTACTGGGCCGAGAACAAGACGTTCGAAGTGCCGAACCTGCCCGACACGTCCAAGCCCAAGATGTACGTCCTCGACATGTTCCCGTACCCGAGCGGCGCGGGCCTGCACGTCGGCCACCCCGAGGGCTACACGGCCACGGACATCGTCTCCCGTTATAAGAGGATGAAGGGCTTCAACGTGCTGCACCCCATGGGGTGGGACGCCTTCGGCCTGCCAGCGGAGCGCCACGCCATGCGCACGGGCGAGCATCCGGCGGTCATCACGCGGACCAACTGCGACACCTTCCGCAGCCAGATCCGGCGGCTGGGCCTGTCCTACGACTGGGACCGCGAGATTGACACGACGGACCCGAAGTATTACCGGTGGACCCAGTGGATCTTCACGGTCCTCTTCGAGCGCGGACTGGCCTACGAGGTGGAGGCGCCGGTGAACTGGTGCCCCGCCCTGGGCACCGTGCTGGCGAACGAGGAGGTGAAGGACGGGCGCTACGTGGAGACGGGCGACCCCGTGGAGCGCCGCATGATGCGCCAGTGGATGCTGCGCATCACGGCCTACGCCGAGCGGCTCCTGCGCGACCTCGACACGCTGGACT
>CAYQYB010000011.1:0-23511 GCA_964421535.1 uncultured Verrucomicrobiota bacterium
CGGTCCACGACCGCCAGCGTCTCGCGCACGTTGTGGTCGGTGATCAGAACCCCGAGCCCCCTCTGCTTCAGCTCCATGATGATCTGCTGAACGTCATAGACAGCGAGCGGATCGACTCCGCTGAACGGTTCGTCGAGAAGGATCAGCGAGGGGCTCGTCACGAGGGCGCGCGTGATCTCCAGCCGGCGGCGCTCGCCGCCGCTGAGCGTGTAGGCCTTCTGCTTGGCCAGGTAGCCGATCTTCAATTCCTCCAACAGGAACTCCAGCCGCTGGCGCCGCTCGCGCGCCGAGATCGGCAGGGTCTCGAGAATCGCCATGACGTTTTCCTCGACCGTCAGCCGCCGGAAAATGGACGGCTCCTGGGAAAGATACCCCATGCCCATGCGCGAGCGGTAGTACATCGGCTTCTGCGTCACGTCCTGGCCCTTGAAGAACACCTGCCCCTGCGAGGGCTTGATGAGCCCGACGATCATGTAGAAGCTGGTGGTCTTGCCGGCGCCGTTCGGTCCGAGCAGGCCGACGATCTCGCCGCGGTTCACGGTGAGGTTCACGCCGTTGACCACGTTGCGGCGCTTGTACGTCTTGACCAGCTCGCGGGTCTCAACCAGGGAGGATGGGGTTTCCACTCGTCTATTCTCCGAGAAACTTGTCTTTGACGCCGCCCTTCTGGGGATAGATTACCAGCCGCGCCTGCGGCTGGCAAATCAGGCGGTTCTGGTCGCGCCAGTACGTGATGAGCTCGCCCTCGAGCGTGTCGCGGCCGCGCGTCACGCGCGGCTTGATCGCGAGCACGATCTTGCCCGACTCGAAATCGTACGTGGCCAGCCCGGCCTGCGCCGTCTTGTCCGTTTGCGTGATCGTGACGCGGCCCTCGGCCTTGATCGACTGCGCCTTTCCCTTGGCGTCGAAAATCACCGTCAGCCGGTCGGCGGCCAGCTGCATCTCCGGGTCCGTGACGATCACGTTGTTTTCGAACAGCGCGTACTGCTTCTTGTAGTCGAACGTCAGCTTCTCGGACGTGATCACCGTCACCGCGTCCAGCGAGGCCCCGCCCTCCGCCTCGGCCGCGGGCGCGGACATCGCCGCGGCGGCCGCGAGAGTCACGACAGCCATCTGTTTCGCAAAGCGCTTCATTCGGTTGCTCCTTCGGACACCTGCTTGTGAACGCCTTTCAGCACGACCTTCGCGTCCTTGAAAATCTCGAACTTCTCGTCGCGGCCGTTCCAGGCAAAGCCCCTGCCGGTCACAACCATGTCCTCGCGGGTGATCCGCACGTCGGCATCGGACTCGGCCTTCCCTTCCTTCTGCTTGTACGTGCACTGGGGAGAGGTGACCGTCATCTCCACCTTGCCCTCGGAGTAGAAATCGATCTTCAGCTGCGTGATCTCGATGACGCCGTCCGGCAGGACCTTGGCGAAGTCGCCGAACAGCTGCGACTTGAGCTGGTTGTTCTCGTCGTACTCCGGCACGCGGAACCCCGCCACCGTCTGCGTCTGGATGCCCTTGTCCTCCGCCCATCCCGCGGCGCCGAACGCCAGGCACAGCGCGAGCGCGTATCCCGCTTTATTCATCGGATTTCCTCGAGTAACGCTGAATCACTTTCGGCCAGAGGCCCTTTGCCTTCAACACAAACTCGATCACCTCGCGCGCGGCCCCTTCGCCGCCGCGCTTCTTCGTGACCCAGGCCGCGGCCTCGCGCACTTCCTCGACGGCGTTCGCGACGGCCACCGGGAATCCCGCGACCGCCATCGCCGGCAGGTCGATCAGGTCGTCGCCGACGTAACACACCTGCTCCGCCTTGACGCCCAGCTTCTCGAGAAGCTCGCCGAACGCGGCACCCTTGTCCTTGACGCCCTCTGCGAGCGCGTTGACGTGCAGCTCCCGCGCGCGGCGCCGCACCGCCGTGGACGCGCGGCCCGAAAACATGGCCAGCTTGAGCCCCACCTGCCGGGCCACATCAAACCCCAGGCCATCGTGCACGTTGAAGGTCTTCCACTCGCCTTCGGATGCGTAGATGATGTCGCCGCGGGTCAGGACCCCGTCCACATCGAAGACGATGGCTTCCACCAGGGCCGCGCGCCGGTCAGCGGACAAGCTCATGTATGCTCCTCAACTGCCGCCAGAGTTTTCTCAATGCGCCAAAAGGTATCGCGTTCTCGCGGTCGGACAGGGCGTCTTTCGGATTCACGTGCGTTTCGATGAACACCCCGTCGCAGCCCGCCGCCACCGCCGCCCGCGCCAGGTTCGGAGCCCAGCGCCCGTCTCCGCCGCTATGGTCGCCCGCGCCGCCCGGCGACTGCACGCTGTGCGTGGCGTCGAACACCACCGGGTACCCGAATTCGCGGAGGATCAGCAGGCTGCGCATGTCGGCGACGAGATTGTTGTAGCCGAACGACGCGCCGCGCTCCGTGACGACGATCTTCCGGTTGCCCGTGCTCTCGATCTTCCGGATGATGTGGCGGACGTCCCACGGCGCCAGGAACTGGCCCTTCTTGATGTTCACGACTTTTCCGCTCTCGCCCAGCGCCAGAACGAGGTCCGTCTGCCGGCACAGGAACGCGGGCAGCTGGAGGATGTCCGCCACCTTCGCCGCGAGCGGGACCTCGGTCTCGCTGTGGACATCGACCAAAACCGGGACGCCGTAGCGCGCCTTCACCTCCGCGAGGACGTCGAGCCCCTTCGACAGGCCCGGGCCGCGGAACGAGGCGTGAGAGGTGCGGTTCGCCTTGTCGTAGGAGGCCTTGAAAATGAAGGGGATCTTCTCTTCCCGGGCCAGCCGGACCAGACGTCCCGCAAGGTCCAGGCATGCCTTCGGGCTCTCGATCACGCACGGGCCCGCGATCAGGACAAGCGGGCCGCCGCCGATCTTCACCTTGCCGATTTTTACCGTTCGCATCGCCATTTCAAAATCCGGACTTCACGCTGCAGATTTCGCGCCGCCGGCCGGCTTCACCAGCCCGGCCTTCTTCAGAGCCGACTCGGCCTTCTTGATATCTTCCGGCGTGTCCACGCCGATGCCGATGTCCTTGGTCTTCAGGACCTTCATCCGGCCGCCCAGGTACAGCGCCCGCAGCTGCTCCAGCTTCTCGACCTTCTCCAGAAGGCACGGCGGCGTGGCGACGAGTTTCTGCAGGAAACCCCGCCGATACGCGTAGATTCCAATATGCCGCCAGTATAGAGGGTCGTGCCCGGTGATGCCAGAGTCCTTTTCCCTCAGATGCGGAATGACCGACCGCGAAAAGTAGAGAGCGCGCCCGTCGTGGTCCCACACAACCTTCACGACCGACGCCTTGTGGACCTCCGCCGAATCCTTGATGCCCGCCGCCGCCGTCGCCATGTCCCAGTCGCGGTTGACGGCCAGGAAATGCGCGAGCTCGTCGATCAGCGCCGGATCGATCAGAGGCTCGTCGCCCTGGATGTTCACCACGATATCGGCATCCACGTCGTGCAGGGCCTCGGCGACCCGGTCCGTGCCCGACGGATGGCTCGACCGCGTCATCACGACCTGGACATCCAACCCGGCCACCGCGTTGCGGATGCGCCCGTCGTCCGTCGCCACGATCAGTCGGTTGAGCTTCTTCGCCTGCTTCGCGCGCTCGATGACCCACTGGATCAGGGGCTTGCCGCAGATCGGCGTCAGGATCTTGCCGGGAAACCGCGTCGAGCCCCAGCGCGCGGGAATCACGCCCACGATCCTGGCCAGCTCCTTCGTCTGCTTCCCGGGCTCCGGCAGTTGAATTCGGACCGTCTTCCTGGTCGGTGTCGCCATGTTGATCTCCCCTTCTCTACGACAGGTAGCCCAGAATCTCCTGCGGCGTGCAGGTGGCCGTGCCGAGTTTCCCGACCACCACGCCCGCGGCGTAGTTGGCCAGCTCGGCCGCCTCGAACGGGTTCGCGCCCGCCGCCAGCGCCAGCACGCACGTCGCGATGACCGTGTCGCCCGCGCCGCTGACGTCGAACACCTCGCGCGCGCGCGTCGGCACGTGCCTCGGCGGCGCGCCCTTCGTCACCAAAAGGATGCCCAGCGGGCCCAGCGTGATCAGAAGAAGAGCCGGCTGCCACTTCTTCATCAGGAGGCCGGCCACTTTCAGCAGGGCCTTGTCCTTCAAAGGATTCGGGTGCACCGGAGACTCCTTCACGCCCGCGATCGCGAACGCCTCTTTCCTGTTCGGCGTGGCGACGGTGATGCCCCCGAGACCCAGCTCATGGTTGTCCTTCGGGTCAAGCCCGACGGGAATGCCCGATGCCCGGGCGGCCTTCAGCACCGTATCCACGACGCACTGCTGGATGACGCCCTTGCCGTAGTCCTCGATGATGACGCCCGCGGACTTCTTCACCTCGGCCGACAGAATGCGGCAGAACTTGTCCGCCCCTTTGCCCGCCAGGTCGAAGTCGTCCTCCCAGTCCACGCGGACGACCTGCTGTCGCTCCGCGATCACGCGCGTCTTGACGATGGTCCGCTTGTCACCAAGCTCCATGGCGCCGCTCACCGAAACGCCGCCGCGCGTCAGGATCCTCTTCAGGTCCCGGCCGGTCGCGTCCCGGCCCAGGACACCCGCCACCGCCGCGCGCCCGCCCAGCGACTGGACGTTCCAGGCCACGTTGCTCGCGCCGCCCGGCATGGTCTTCTCGTGGGTCACGTGGATGATCGGGACCGGCGCCTCCGGCGAAATGCGGCTGACCCCTCCGTAGATGTAGCGGTCGAGCATCAGGTCGCCGACCACGAGAATCCGCTGGCGCGGGAACCGGCTCAGAATCTTTTTTGCATGCACGGCGCTGAGGGTCATGGGTCCACCTTGCTTTTCGCGCTTTCCTTCTTGCCCTTCGTCACCCAAAAATCGTCGCCAGGCCCGCTCACATGGTCCAGCCACAGCGAGATACTTGCCACCGGCACCTGCGCGGCGATCTTCGTCGCGATACGGCGCTCGTCCTGCGACACCCACATCCACATGCGGCCCTTGCGGACAAAGAGGCCGCCGAACTTGGCTTCCGGCTCGAAGCGTAGGCAGGAAATCTTCCCGAAGTTCTCCAGCTTGACGTTCTCCACCTTCTGCGCTTTGACAACCAGGTCGTAGACCTTCTCGTCAGCCATCACTCTATACTTGTTAACCGTATCCGGCTCAAACTGTTTCCTCCGCAGGTAGTACATGAACGTGACCACGTCGCGCGTATCCGGATCGATCTCGAACTCCACCACCTTCCCGCTGCGCCGCGAGGTCCACGTGGCCTTCAGGTTCTTGTGGTCGAACGTCGTCGTCTCGTCCGCGCGATAGCGCCCCTCGCTCAGCTTCTTCGTGAACCGCACCGGCAGGAATGTTTCCGGATCGATGATCGCCTCGAGAAAATCGTCGACCGGGTACATCTTCGAAAGGAAGTTGTTGGTCTTCGTGCGAAGACGGATGGCGATCAGCGGGCGGCCCTCCTCCGTGATCCACTCGGTCGTCACGCGCGAACTGCCGACCGGGATGACCCCCCAGTAGATCCGGTAGTCCAGGACCTCGCCCATCGGGAACCACAGGCCGGACCCGCCGTCCTCCACGCCCGCCGAAGCGGCGACGGCGTAGAGAGTTACGATCAAGAGGACAGCAACCACCCACCCCGCCCTGCGGGCACCCCTCCGTGGGAGGGGAACAGTTGAACGATCCCCTCCTTTGGAGGGGTAGCCAACGGCCGGGGTGGGCCCCATTCGGAATCTCAGAACTTGGGCCAGAAGCCGTGCAAATTGTGTCAGTCCGAACATGATTCAATCTACTCCTGCCGGGCCAAAACCACGCGCTTCTCGTAGGCTTCCCGCACGATCTGGATGTCTTTCAGATACTTCGGCAGCTCCTTCATCAGCAGCGCCTGCGGCCCATCCACGAGAGCCACGGCCGGCTTGGGATGAAAATCCACGAGCACCATGTTCGCCCCCGCAATCACCCCCTGCGCCGTCACGTGCATGACATCCAGTATCCCGTCGGGCGCCAAATCCCTCGTGCCCACGGAATGCGAAGGATCGATGCAGACCGGCATTCTTGTAAGTCTTTTAACGACAGGTACTTGTGCGAAGTCTACGAAGTTGCGGTGGGGATCGCCCAGGTTGCTTTTCATACCGCGCAGGCAGAACACGATCTTCGGGTTGCCCTCGCTCGCGAGGTATTCCGCCGCGTTCAGCGATTCCTCCAGCGTGATGCCGAACCCGCGCTTCAGCAGGACCGGGAACTCGGTCTGCCGGCCCACGCTTTTCAGCAGCTCGAAGTTCTGGCTGTTGCGCGTGCCGATCTGGAGCATGACGCCGGTCTTGTTGCCCGTCTTGTGCAGGGCGCGGCGGATTTCCTCCACGTGGCTCTCGTGCGTGATCTCCATCGCGATGACCTTGATGCCGTACTTGCCGGCCAGCGAGAAGACGTACGGCAGACAGTCCTTGCCGTGGCCCTGGAACGAGTACGGATTCGTGCGCGGCTTGTACGCCCCCATCCGCGTGCAGACCTGGCCGTTGTCGCGGAGCGCCTTCATCATCTGCTCCACGTGCTCCGGCGTGTCCACCGCGCAAAGGCCCGCGAACACGTTCAGATTATCCTGCCCGAACCGGACGCCGTTGTACTCGAACGACGTCGCCCGGTGATCGTCCTTGTGCCGGCCCAGCACCCGGTAGCTCTGCGAAACCCGCACCACGCGCTCGACGCACGGCAAAGCCTTCATCTCGTCCATCGAAAGGCTCGTCGTGTCGCCGATCAGGTAGATCTCCGTCAGCGTCTGCTGGGCGCCGTGCACGTTGTGCACGCGGCTCTGCACGTTGGGCAGCTTGCCCAGCGCGCTCATCAGGCGCTTGTACTCGGGACCCTTGGTGTCAACATCCGGTGTAAGAATCAGAATCATGGTTGCCTGCCCGTCATTCTAGCCGCATTCCTCTTCGTTTCAAAGGGGCGAGAGTGTACGAAACCCCCGCCGTTTGCGCCAGTCAGTTTATAACCATTTGTGCGGCAAGATGTTCGAGCGCGATGACCCGCCCGGAGTCGACTGTGCGCAAATCCAGAAACCCGGTCACGGCGTTTGAAACGACGGCTCTTGCACCGTATGATGCTGCGAAATATGAACGGGAGGCCCTCCATGTTGCTCAGGTTTGCCGTCGTTGCAGCTCTTCTCCTTCCCGCAGGTCAGGTATTCGCGGTCTCGGCCGACGACATTCTTGGCGTCTGGCTGACCGAGGGCGAAACCGCGACAGTCGAAGTCATCAAGGAAGACGATGCATATGTGGGCAAGATCATCGCGCTCAAGGATCCTCTCACGGACGAGGGCAAGCCAAAGACGGACATCAACAACCCCGACGAAACGAAGCACAGCAACCCCATCATAGGGCTGTCCATGGTCTGGGGGTTCAGGTTCGACGAAGGTAGCGGCAAGTGGGTCAAGGGCAACATCTACGATCCGGAAGAGGGCAAGACATACCACTGCAAGGCTACGATCGAAGACGGGAAGCTGATGGTCCGAGGCTCGTTGGACAGGATGGGCCTTGCGGGACGGACCGATACATGGACCCGGAAGAGCCCGGACCCGCAGTAGGGTTCGGCAACGGCTTGCGCGTTCCAGCCGTGAGAGCGCCCTAGTTCCCGCAGGGCGGGACGCCGTTCTCCTTCCGGACTTTCTGCACTTTCAGCATGGCCTCGAGCGTATCAGCTCGCGCGCGGTCCACGGTCCGATTCTTGTCGAGTGCGGCGATCTCCGAGTAGGTCGCATCCGCCGCCTCGTCCTTTCCGGTCTCCACCTCCGCCACGGCGCGCACGGTCAGGGCAAACACTTTGCGGTTCAACTGGTCGGACTCTTCCAGCGCCTGGTTCGCGTACTTGATCGCGTCGCGGTGCTTGCACTGGAGCAGACTCACCGCCGCCTGGAAGTTCAGGTCGCCCTGCTCCTTGCGGAACGCCTTGACCTGTTTCTCCGATTTGTCGGACGGCTTGGCCGCCTGCTTCTCGGCCACGCCTCCCTGCACCGCGCCCGCCGCCGCCCCACCTGCCGCGCCAACCACCCCTCCCTGCACCGCGCCCTCAAGGACATTGCCTCCGAACAGGAGGCTGCTCACAGCGCCGGCCGCCGCGCCGCCAATCAACCCCATCGCCCCGCCCTGCGCCGCGCCCTGGCGCGCGCCTGTCGTACAGCCCGCGGCCACTGCGCAGGCCACCACGGCGGCAACGACAACGGAAGAAGAAGACGCAAAGAAGCTCTTCATGGATTTTCCTCCTTGATAAGGAATCACGGGGCCTTCTTGGAGAGGAGCCCCGTCTTGACCATCTGGTCGCAGATCAGCTTCGTGTACGCCGCGATCTCCTTCTTCATTTTGCCGGGGTCTGTCGTTTCCGTGCTGACCGCCCAGGCCAGCTTGCCCGAGGCGACGTCAAACAGCTTCGCCTCGAGGGTGATCACATCGTACTCGTACGCGGTCGCCGACGCGTAGTAATCGCCCCAGGCGGCGTGGTAGCCGCCGTAGAGCGTGGTCGGCCCGTAGTAGGTCGGGAGCGTCGCGATACGGGACTCCCTCTTCACCATCCGGAACACGAGTGCGGCATCGGCGCCCGAATCCTTCACAGCCTTGACCAACTGATCCTGATCCGCCTCGGAGGCCTTCGGAAGAAACGTGTAGCTTGGCACGCCGGACGCATTCCACGAAACCAGCGCCGCATGGAACGAGTCCTCCATCTCACGCCGAAGGGTCTCCTGCGACGCAACGGCCGCGAGGAACACCTTGTGGTATGGTCCCGCCACCTGCAGCTCCGCGTTGCGCCACTCGCCGACAACCTTGGTGCTGGCACAACCCGACAACATAGCCGCGGCGAGCATCGCGCAAGCAGCCATGGGAGTCGCTTTTCTGATCATGATCGGTGCTCCTTGTTCTATTCCCTGCCCAGCATCCGGCGGGCAGCCGCCAACTCCTTCCTCTTCTCCGGCCCCACCTCGGGATACTTAAGATCCAGCGAGGCCAATCCATCGATGACGGCGGCCGCCACGACCAGCCGGGTGAACCACTTGTTGTCCGCGGGCACAACGTACCACGGCGCCTCCTTCGTGGCGGTGTGGCGGATCATATCCTCGTACGCATCCATGTAATCCTTCCAGAATCCCCTCTCCTGCGCGTCGGCCGCGGAGAACTTCCAATTCTTCTCCGGGCGCTCGAGCCGCTCGAGAAAGCGCCGCTTCTGCTCCTTTCTCGAAACGTGCAGGAAGAACTTGCGGACCAGGACGCCGTTGCGGCTGAGGTATCGCTCGAAGGCGCGAATGTCGTGGAAACGATCCTTCCAGATGTCCCCGGTCACCAGTTCGGGCGGAAGCTTCTGTTTGGCGAGGAACTCCGGGTGCACGCGGACGACCAGCGTCTCCTCGTAGTAGCTTCGGTTGAAGATCCCGATGCGGCCCCGCTCTGGCAGGCACTTCATGCACCGCCACAGGTAGTCGTGGTCGAGGTCTTCGCTCGTCGGCGCCTTGAAGGAGAACACCTGGCAGCCCTGCGGGTTGACGCCCGACATGACGTGCTTGATCGCGCCGTCCTTGCCCGCCGCGTCCATGGCCTGGAAAATGAGAAGCACGGCCCAGCGGTCCTGCGCGTAGAGCATGTCCTGCAGTTCCGCGAGCATCTCGACGCCCCGGGCCAGCAGCTCCTTCGTTCGTGGCTTGTCCTCGGACTTCAGCCCCAGCGTATCGCCGGGATCCACGTTCTTCAGCCGGAAGTCGTCCCCGTCCGTGACACGGAACGACTTTGAAAACTTGCCCGCACGCCAAATGAGTTCCTTCTCTTTCATGGCGCTCCTTTGCCCGATGAGCTTCAGCGGTATTGTCCACCGGAAACCCAACTATGCAAGCCATTGTGGCCGCCGTTTTTCGGCTTCAAGACGCGGTCGGCCATGCTATGCTCGCCCGCGGAATGGTCGCTGGCGCATTCACACAAGGATGAGAACATGAAAAGGCTCCTCACGATCTTCTGCTTCCTGGCACTCGCCCTCACCGCGCGGCCGCAGAACACGCTCGACCTCGAGGGCGGCTACGTCATCCCCGGCTACAACGACGTCGCCATCCCCGGAGATTCCGGCACGCGGTTCTCGCTCACGGACGACCTGCATGCCGACGAAACGGCGGCTTTCAGGATCCGCTACAGCCACACGTTCTCGGAAAAACATTGGGTGGCGCTCCTTGTGGCGCCTCTGACGGTGGATTCCGACGGAACGCTCGATAAGAGCGTCGACTTCAACGGCGACACCTTCCCGGCGGGAACACAGGTCGACGCTTCGTTCCGCTTCGACTCCTACCGCCTGATCTACCGCTACCTGTTCCACAAAACGGAGACGCTCCAGTTCAGCTTCGGCGGCGCGGCGAAGGTCCGCGATGCGGCAATCAAGATGGAAGGCGGCGGCGTGGAATCCGAGAAGACCAACACGGGGGTCGTTCCGCTGCTGAGCTTCAACGTCACATGGACGCCCGTCAGGAAAACGCACCTGCTCGTGGACGGCGAAGCTCTCGCCGGACCGCAAGGCCGGGCCGAGGACATCCTGTTCGCGGCGCAGTACGACGTCACCGAAAACCTCGCCCTGAAGACCGGCTACCGCATTCTCGAAGGCGGCGCGGACAACGACGAGGTGTACACGTTCTCGCTCTTCCACTACATCGTCGCCGGCGCGGTGCTGACATTCTGAGCCGTACCACAATGTACTCCGTAAGACACATTCGCGAACCGATCCACGGACTGAAGTACCGGCCCACCCTCGAGCCGGAACGCAGCGACGACACGGATTTCTACGGCGAGTTCTACCGCCCCGTTCCCCGGGAGTTCTCGCCCGCCAACCAGGAGGTGCTCAAGCAGGCCCTGCTGGAACTGCCGCACCCCCGATGCATTGTCGAGATCGGCGTCCAGCGGAACCCCCTGCCCGAGTCGTCGACCGGGATCCTGCTCCAGCACAAGCCGAAGGACGCGGTCTTCATCGGCGTGGACATCGAGGACAAAAGCCACCTGGCGAACGCCGCCGAGAACATCTACGTGCTGAAAATGGACTCCGCAGACCGCCGCCAGGTCTTCGCGCTCATGGACCAGTTGAACCTCAGGGAGATCGACTTCCTGTTCATCGACGGATGGCATTCCGTGAACCAGTGCGTGGCGGACTGGAAATACGTCGAGCGGCTTTCGCCGCGCGGCATCGTCGTCATGCACGACACGAACGTCCACCCCGGCCCCGTCACGCTGTTCGATGCGATCGACGAGACGATGTTCGAGAAAACGAAACACTGCACGGAAGGCCCCGACTGGGGCATCTCCGTGGTCAAGAGGCGAGCGTGAGGACCTCGACATGAACTACGATCAGGACAAAGTCGACGAAATGGTCCTGGCGCTTCTCTACCTCGTCTCGGGCGACCGGAAGGTCGGCTCCGGCGCGCGCGCGTGGCGCGGTTTCGACGCGAACGCGATCAACCGCCTCCACGCGAAGGGCTGGATCGACGATCCCAAGACCAAGGCGACGTCCCTTCACATGACCGAGGAAGGCTTCAAGAAAGCGGAAGAGCTTTTCCTGAAGCACTTCGGCAAGACGGAGAACTAGCTCCCGGCGCCGGAACGGTTCCTACTTAGGGGCGTAGAGCACGACCACGGAGCGCTCTCCCGCGCGATAGCTTCCTCCCTGCACGGAAGGCGCGTCCTCCCACGGAACGATGTCGTGCGGCGATTCGAGCGACGTGTCGATCCATCGTCGCCACGCGGAGCTGCCGGCCGGCGGCAGTTCGAAATCGAGCGCCCCCCAGTAGGCGTTCAGAATCATGTGGACGACAATCCCCTGCTCCGGCAGCTCCGCGCTGAACGCTATGCTGTGGGAACTGTCGCCCCAGTCGGGCTGGTTCACGCGGACGCCGTGCCACGATTTGTTCGCCTCGCGAATGAGGCGGTTCAGGCTCTTCCGCTCCAGTTCGTGGTCCGTGCTGCGCAGGAGACGGCGCGCAACGAGCAGCTTCACGAAGCGGTGGACGTCCGCATGCTTCTCGAGCAGGCTCCAATCGAGCCAGGAAATCTCGTTGTCCTGGCAGTAGGCGTTGTTGTTGCCCCTCTGAGTCTGGCGGATTTCGTCGCCCATCAGGATCATCGGAACACCCACCGAGAGCAGCGTGGCGGTCAGGAGGTTCTTCACCTGCCGGTTGCGGAGCTGCTCGATCGAAGCATCGCGGGTCGGGCCTTCGGCGCCGCAGTTCCACGTCCGATTGTCGTTCGCGCCGTCGCGGTTGCCTTCGCCGTTCGCTTCGTTGTGCTTCTCGTTGTAGGAAACCACGTCGTTCAGGGTGAAGCCGTCATGGCATGTGACAAAGTTGATGGTCTGTTCCGGCTCGCGCTCCTCGTGCCCGTACATCTCGGGACTGCCGACCAGACGATCGGCAAAGCGCCGGAGCGAGCCGCTCGCGCCGCGGAAGAAGTCGCGCGTGTCGTCGCGGAAGCGGCCGTTCCACTCCTTCCACGAGTCGCCGACGAAACCGCCAACCTGGTAGAGGCCCGCGGCGTCCCACGCCTCGGCGATCAGCTTCGTACCCGACAACAGCGGATCCGATTCGATATCCCAAAGAACGGGAGGATTGGGCAGCACGTGCCCCTTGGAGTCGCGGGAGAGGATGGACGCCAGGTCGAACCGGAATCCGTCCACGTGCATCTCCGACACCCAGTAGCGCAGGCTGTCCAGGATCATCCGGCGGACGACCGGGTGATTCGCGTTGAGCGTGTTGCCGCAGCCCGAGTAGTCCGCGTAGCGCGCGCCGCCCTGCTCGAGGATGTAGTACGTCGGATTGTCGATCCCCCGGAAGCACAGCGTGGGCCCATCGGCCCCGACCTCGCCGGTATGGTTGTACACGACGTCGAGGATGACCTCGATGCCGGCGCGATGCAGCGCCTTGACCATGTCGCGGAACTCGTCCACGACGCTCGCCGCATCCGCGCGGGAGCCGAACGCCGGGTGCGGGGCGAAGTAGGAAACCGGCTGATATCCCCAGTAGTTCACGCGCCCCGGCGGACAAGCCTGGGGGTCAAACGCGAAGACGGGAAGCAACTCCACTGCGGTGACGCCAAGCTCCTGGAGATACGGGATCTTCTCGATCAGGCCGGCGTACGTGCCGCGCCTGGCCGGCGCGACGCCGGAATTGGGATGCTGGGTGAAGCCGCGAACATGCATCTCGTAAATCACGGTGCGCGAGGACGGACGGCGCAGAGGCTTGTCACCCTCCCAGTTATACACGCCCGGATCGATCACCACGCTCTTCATCGCCACGGCGGCGTTGTCGCCCGGACGCGCGGCCGCGTCACGATCGTAGGACGGCGGCATCGCGAGGCCGCGGCCGTACGGATCGAGCAGGACTTTGGACGGATCGAATCGCAAGCCGCGCGCGGCGTCCGCCGGCCCATGCACGCGGTAGCCGTAAAGCTGGCCCGCTTTCACGCCCGGCACGAAGACATGCCAGTAATGGTATGTGCGGTTCGTGCGCGGATCCAACTCCACGACGGTCTCCGGGCGACGGCTGTCCGCGCGGTCGAACAGCAGGAGCTCGACGCGTTCCGCTGTTCGGGAAAAGAGACTGAAGTTTGCGCCGCCATCCCTGAGCGTAGCCCCTATCGGATCACTGCTGCCGACACGGGTATTGGACTTCATGACCGCCTTTCGTTGTTCTGGAACCTGAACATCAGCCCAGCCGCAGGAACTCGATCCGATGGTTCGCGCCCGGATTCTTCAGCGACGGCCCCGCCACCAGGACCGCGAGCGAGCCCTGGATGGAATTCGCCCGCACCCACTCCGTGGCGAACACGCGCCAGTCCTCCGGATCCTCCGCGAGGTGAACCGGCGTCACGCCGTACGAGAACTGAAGGCCCTGGCAGACCCGCTCGTCGTGGCTCGCGGCCACAACCCACGGAGCCGGCTTAAAGCGGGAGATCATGCGGGCGGTCGTACCGCTGTGCGTCGGGACGATGACCGCGCAGGTGGAAGCCGTCTCCAGGGCATGCTCGACGACCGAAGCGATGCCTTCCGCCACCGTGGTCGCGGCGTGCTGGTTGATGCTGTGATGCAGGTACTTCAGCCGGGCCAGCGGCCGGTGCTTCTCCGTGGATGCCGCGATCCTGGCGAGCATGCCGACCGCCTCCTCGGGATAGCGGCCCATCGCCGACTCGCCGGAAAGCATGACGCAGTCCGTCCCGTCCAGGATGGCGTTGGCCACGTCCGTCGCCTCGGCGCGAGTCGGAAGCCGGCTTGAAACCATGGACTCCAGCATCTGCGTTGCCGTGATCACTGGCTTGCCTGCGACATTCGCCTTGGCGATCAGGCGCTTCTGCGTAATCGCGATCTCCTCGATCGGAACCTCGACCCCCAGGTCGCCGCGCGCCACCATGATCCCGTCGGCCGCCTTGAGGATGTCCTCGTAGCGCTCGAGCGCGCCCGCGCGCTCAACCTTGGCAATGATGAACAGCGACGGCCGGCCCAGCGCGCCAGCGGCTTTGCGGACCGCCTCGATGTCCGCGGCCGATTCGACAAAGGACTGGCTGACGGCGTCGACCCCGTTCTCCAAGGCGAACTTCAGGCAGGCGCGGTCGTGGTCCGTGAACGCGCTGATGCCCAGGTTGATGCCCGGCAGGTTCAGCCCCTTCCTCGAACGCAGCTCCCCGCCGACCAGCACGCTGCACGCCACGTCGTTCCCCTCCACCCGCTCTACCTTCAGCTGCACAAGCCCGTCGTTCAGGAAAAGACGGTCGCCCGGCTTCACCACGGAGGGAAGCTTCTCGAAGCTGACGGACACCTTCTGCGCGCTGCCGACCATCTCGTCGGTCGTCAGCGTGAAGCAATCGCCGGGCTTCAGGTTGATCGGCTCGGGATCGATCTTGCCGATACGCATCTTCGGCCCCGGCAGGTCCGCCATGATGGCAACGCGCCGGCCGGTGGCCTTTTCCGCCGCGCGGATGCGGGCGATGCTGCCCGCGTGTCCGCTGAAGTCCCCGTGGGAGAAGTTGAGCCGCGCCACGTTCATGCCGGCGCGGATGATGCGCTCCAGCATCTCGGGGGTGTCGGAAGCGGGGCCGATGGTGGCGACGATCTTGGTCTTGTGGTCGGGCAGCGGCATGGCGTGTGTTCCTCCCGTCAAGTTTTCGCGGATTCTAGGGGACGCAGCGCCGAAATGCAAAAGAAACCCCTTCCGGGCACGCCGGCTTGACCCTCATTCAGCGGGTGTTACGATGACGGCCAACGTGCCGACGTATCCGATCAAGCTGGGGGTCATGCTCGGGCCGCTCCTGTTCTTCCTGTGCGGAGCGGCTGATGCGTCGGACGGCCGCGTCATCGTGTACCCCGCCCCGCCCGGCGAGACGATCAGCTCACACTACCAAGTGACGGCGTCCGGACAGGAACTGCCCGTTTACACAACCCGGGTCGCGCCCGCGGACGACGAACGGCGCTGGAAGGCAATGGATGACAAGAGGAATTCCGCCGACTATTTCGATACGGCGGCTTTCGCATCCTTCGATATGGAGGGAGCTGTGGCCGTCACCGTGACGGTGGCCCACGCGATCTCGGCGGCCAAGATTCTCCCCGCCTCCGAGGGCATTCATCCCGCCATCCGCGGCAACTCCGTGTCGTTCACCGTGGCATCGCCCCGGAACCTCACGGTCGAAATCAACGGCGAATGGGTGAAGTCCCTGCACCTGTTCGCCAATCCCATGGAGACCGACGTTCCGCGGGCGGACGATCCGAAGGTCGTGTACTTCGGGCCCGGTGTGCACGAGGTCAGCCGCCGGGTCGTCGGCGACAACCAGACCGTCTACATCGCGGGCGGAGCCGTGGTCCGGGCGGTGATCGCGCCCGACGAAGAGTTCGGCGTCAGCCGCCACAGCGGCCTGCGAACGTACGCGCCCACGTTCGAACTGAGGGGCAGCAACATCGCGTTCCGCGGGCGCGGCATCCTCGACGCGGGCGACTGCACCACCCACGCCCGGAACATGATCTGGATCCAGGGATCGGACATCACGCTGGAGGGCGTCATCCTGCGGGACCCGAGCGTGTGGGCCGTTCCCGTCCGGCAGTCCGACCGCGTCCGGATCAACAACGTCAAAGTGCTTGGATACAGGGCGAACTCCGACGGCATCGACATCTGCAACAGCCGCCACGTGACGGTCGAGAACTGTTTCATCCGGACCTTGGACGACCTGATCGTGGTCAAATCGGACAAGGGCCAGGGCGAAACGAAGCGCGTCGTCGTCAGGCGCTGCGTGCTCTGGAACCAGGTTGCGCACGCGCTGAGCATCGGGGCGGAGATCCAGGAGGACATCGACGACGTCCTCTTCGCCGACTGCGACGTGATTCACGACCAGGGCCGCGAATGGTCGCTGAGGGTTTACAACTGCGATTCGGGCCGGGTCAGCAACGTGCGCTTCGAGAACATCCGGATCGAGGAAGCGCGGAAGTGCCTTTCGTTATGGATCGGCGAGGCCGTGTGGAGCCGGGACAAGGAACGGGGGCACATCCAGGGAGTGTCTTTCAAGAACATCCGCGCGTCCGGCGACCCGCTAACGGCCGAGTTGGTCGGGTTCGACGAAGAACACGCCGTCGAGGACGTTCGTCTCGAGAACGTGGAGCTCAACGGAGAACCCCTGACGCAGGACCGCGTGCGCACGAATCGCTTTGTACGGAAACTGATCATACGACCGTAAGGAGAACACATGGACAAAAGAGAAATCACCGAGATCGGGATCAAGTTGATTGCCTTCTTCACCCTCATCAAGCCGACGACGATCCTGATTGGGATCATCCTGGGAGCCCTGATCGGAGGCCTTCAGAATTCCCGCGAACTGATGTTCAGCACAATCTCCGCGCTCATCCCCATCGTGCTGGCCGTGGTCTTCATACGGAAGACCGGCTGGATCGTGAATCGGCTGTACGGGAAATAGACGGGACCAAGGGCGGCCGCGTCACGCCGGCTTGATGACGGCGGGCCGCGCGGCGCCGAGGATCTTGATCAGCAGGAACTCCAGCATCAGCTCCTTGGCCGACGTCGAAGAGACGATCGTCTCGTGCGCGGACAGCGTCAGCGCCTGGCAGCGCATGAGCTCCTGGCGCGTGTACTGCCGGGCCTGGGCCACCAGCTTGCCGGCGCGGTAGACGTTGGTGGATCGCGGATCCTTCGCGAGCGAGGACGCAAACGCGTCCACGTCGGGCGACTGCCGCCATTCCACTTTCAGCCACGGCTCCTGCCCGCTCACGCTCAGCCACTTGCGGTCCAGCGCCTCGCGGTACATCAGCAGGTCGCGGAAGCGATTCTCCAGGCTGATGATCAGCCCGACTTCGTTCTCGCCCTGGAAGAGCAGCTGGCGAAGGACCTTCAGAGTTCCCGGCAGGTCGCGGTCCCCCACGGCATCGGCAAGGTCCCAGGTGATCGCCTCGCGCGAAGGCGATACGATGTCCTGAACGTCCGCCGTCTGCACGCTCTTTCGATCGCCCAGATAGACGACAAGCTTCTCCACCTCCTGAACGATCTGCCGCGTCTCAAAGCCGGTCCGGTCGAGAAACTCCTCCAGCGCGTCCGGGCCGATGCTCAGCCCCGCCTTCCGGAAGGCATCCGAAGCCGTGCCTCGAGCCTGCTGCTCGAGCTGGTACGACTTGTCCGGCATTTCGAACTTCGCCACGCTGCCGGCGGACTGGCACGCCTTGAAGAACGCGGAACGGCCATCGACCTTCACGGCGCTGACCACCAGCCTCTGCCCCTGCGGTATCCCGGCCTTGATCATCTTCACCAGGTCGTCCAGCCGCGCTTTCACATCCGCCGATTCGCCGATCACGCCCGAGCCGAGGAACGTCGCGTCGCGCAGCCAGATCACCTTGCCGCCGCCCAAAAAACCCATCGTCCGCAGGCCGTCCAGGCAGCGGCCGATCGCGGCGATGGCATCGGCGACGAGGTCCACCCGGCCCTCCACGATCTCCAGCCCGAACGCCTGGTCGGCCTTCGGACAGAGGCGATCCACGAGTTCCTTCGCGTTCGTGCTGACGAGGTATTCGTCCTCGCCGCAGATCAGATGAACCGCCTGGTCGTCTCCGCCGGATGCGCTTTTTGGTTTTGTGCTCATTCAAACACCCAAGGTGCCGCATTGAAGGTGTGGCAGCGGCTCTGCGAGCCGCTCATCGTCCGTCCGCTCGCAGAGCGGACGCCACACTTGGCGCCTGCTGTCATTCCGACGCGTATTTCTCAATCTGTTCTTCCAGCCACACGAAATCGCTGTCCGCGAAGCTGAATCGTTCGCGGAGAAACTGGTCGTACGGCACGCCGTCAGCGACCACAGCCTTCACGAACTCGGACAGTTTGTCATCACCAATTTTCCGGGCGATCGCGGACACCAACAGTTCGGCCTCGATGTAGAATGCGGCGCTGGCCTCGCCGCCGGAGGGGTAAGCCGTCGCGCCCGCAAGCTGTGCCATACTCAGAAGATGCTCGCGCTTGAGATACGGCGGAGCCCGCACGAGCTGCTTGCCGGTTCGAGCATGCGCGGCGACGGCGGTCTTCCAGCCGAGATACCCGGCGAGGCCTTCGTCGAGCCAGACGGGCACGCGGTTTCCGTACAGCTGCCACAGGCGGAAGTGCACCATCTCGTGGGGAATGCGGAGGACGTTGCCGACGCTGTTCGTCTCCTTGAGAACGAACAGGTCGTTCTGCAGCTGCATGGCCAGGCTGTCGTCGCGGCGCTCGGACCCGCGGAGAACCTTCTCCCAGACGTCGCGGCTCCCGACAACGAACACATGGCCCTTGCGCGCCGCCCGGTTCGTGCCCAGCGTGCGGCTGACCTCGACGTAGGCGAACTCCGATTCGACCGCGACCTCCTCCAGCGCGGAAGTCGACGCTGCGTGAAACAGGAAGTGCTCGGTCTCGGCGTGAACCCAGCCGGGGCTCCCGGCCTTCAGCACCGCGCGGCCAAGCGGCGTGAGGTCGCGGTCGGACAGATCCTCCCACGGCTTCGCCGTGTACAGAGGCAGGGCCGCCGCGACCAGCACCGTTGCCGAGAACACAGCGAGGCAAACCGTTTTCCGTTTCGAATTCATCGGGTCCGAACGAACGCCGCCTTGACCGTGCACGCCGGCGTTGGTAGCTTGTCCGCATCGTACTGGACGACATGGTGATATGAAAGAACTTTGGGCCCCCTGGCGAATCGAGTACTTCAAGAAGGCCAAAGGCAAAGGCTGTTTTCTCTGCAAGAGCTTCAAGTCGTCGAAGGACCGCGACAATCTTCTCCTCAAGCGCGGCAGGTTCTGCGTCGTGCTGATGAACCGCTATCCGTACACCAGCGGCCACCTGATGGTCGCGCCGCTCCGCCACATCGCCACGCTGGAGGAGATGAGCCAGGCGGAGATGGCGGAGATGATGCAGCTGACCCAGCAGGCGATCCGGGCGCTGAAGAAGGTCGCCCGCCCGCACGGCTTCAACATCGGCGTGAACATCGGCGAGGCCGCCGGCGCCGGGCTCAAGGATCACATCCACCTGCACATCGTGCCGCGCTGGAGCGGCGACACGAACTTCGTCACCGTCATGGCCGATGTCCGCATCGTCCCGCAGGCGCTCCAGGAGCTGTGGAAGGAACTGAGGAAGGTGCTGAAGGGATGATATCCGGATGAGCGCTCCCGACGATATTCTCCGATACCGCGCCGCGATCAGCCAGAATCGCGAAACGTTCCTGTTGAACTACAGGACCGAGTTCGCCGCGTTCGACCAGCTCGACAAGCTGTTCCCGCATTTCGCCGCGGGCCTTGGGTCCGGCTCGCAGCAGCAGAAGGGCGACGTCCAGCTGGTGCCCTTCATCCCGATCATGCAGAGATCGGCCCGCAGCGCGTTCGGCCACATTGCCGCGTACCAGTCGTGCCAGGCATGGATCGCGCTGCGCCCGTTCGTCGAATCGTCCCTGATCATGGGCAAGTGGATCGACGATCCGCAGAACGCCGCGATCTGGATCAACCGCAACGCGGGCAAGAACGCGCGCAAGCAGTACCAGGACGCCTACACCGGCGACAGCCTGCGCTCGCAGCGCCTCCCGGTCTCGGATCCGATCCGCCAGGTGCTGAGCCGGATCGGCGACGAGTTTCTGCAGACGGACCTGCGCTACTACACGCACGCCATCACGTTCACGGAAAACAACTCGCGGCAGGCGGCTCTGCGGATGGACGTCATGGACGACGCGGGCGACCACCGCGCGCACGTCTACGCGTTCCTCCACCTGGTCTGGCTGGTCATGCACTCGGTCGGCCGCATGTTCGAGGGCAAGTACGGGGCGAAGCCCGACTTCCGCGTGGACCTTGGAAAGTTCGAGCAGGAGTTCACCCCCACCGTCGTCGCCATCGCTCGCCAGAACGAAGTGCACCGCAACGTACTGACCCAGCTCGGCCTGTGGCCGCACGGCCTGCTGCAGCCTCCGAACAGGTAGGGCCGGTTCGCCGCTCGCACCTACCGCAACACGTCGGCCGATGATCCGATCCGATAGAATACCGACCCGGCGGAATTCATCACATCGGTGTACAGATTCAGCGACGGCACGTCGCAGATATTTGTCGCGTACGGCTGAAATCCCTGGGCCAGGTTCGTCGATTTCATGACCGAGTACGCGCGGTAGAACGCGCCCGACCAGGAAAGCGTTGCCTGTCCGCCCGCGGCTGCCAAGTCAATCCTGAATGGGTCCTCCCGGGGCGTGTCCACCCGGATTTCCGTGCGGTCCCAGAAGACCGAGCCACGCGCCGGGTCGGCGTTCCACGCCCCGACCTGCCAGTACCCATGATCCAGTCTCCAGCTTAATCCGTGAAGGCCCGTCAGCGACCCGGCATCAATGTTCATGGAGACCGGAAACCCGTTCGTCTCGCGCACGGCCAACGTGTATGAACTCCCGTCCACTGTCAGGCTCAACTCCACGCCGCCGCCCGAGAAATAGCGGGATGCGTTCGTCACCGTGCCGGCGAAGTTTGTCCGGCCCCACGTCCCGGGCAGACGATCCTTGGTGAAGAAGATCACGGTCAGCTTATCCCCGCCCGAATCGTACAGCGACTCGACGGTGAACGCGTTCGTCGACACCCACGCGTTGTCCTTTTCCGAGCAGAACGAAAGGATTCCGGCGATGTCGTCTCCCGACTGGGCCGTGTCCACCCGGACCGTTTTCAGGACGGCGGAAAACGTGTATTCCAGCGCTCCGGCACCCCACCCCATTTCGCGGGCGGTCATGTAGCCAGCCGTCTCCCAGTAGAGGCCGGGGCGGACGCGCAGGCAGCCGTTGGTCTCCTCGATCTCGTGGTCCGAGTAGCCGAACTCGAACCAGACGTTGCTGCGCGAGCCGTCGTTGAATTCGTCGCGGAGCAGGACCCCCTCGAACGGCTTGAAGCGGAAGTCCTTGACCACGATTTCGAGATACTGCGTGTCCGGCGGCGCGAGTCCCTCGCAAAGCCAGAAGTTGATCTCGCACCGGGCGGGCGGCACAGGAACAGTGTCCGACACATACACGCGCTCGGCAAAAACATGGTTGCTGGAAATTGGCTCGCGGCCGTGGCCGTAGTAGCCCTGCCAGTGGGCTTTCCCCGGCGTCCACTGAAACCGGTGCGTTGTCGTCGAGTTCGTCAGGACCATCGGCGTCTGGTACCCGTTCTCCGGGATGTACCAGGGCTGAACCGTGTACAGCAGGTTGCTCATGCCCCCGCCGATCAGCGCGCGGCTGACCTCGATGTCGATCTCGTAGTTCGTCACGCCGCGCGGCTCGTCGAAGAAGAAGAGTCCGACGATCGTGTTGGACTCCAGCTTGTCGAGCGGCGCATCGATCGACCACGCGTACTCGCCGTAGCCAAGCCAGTCGATCGACTCGACCTGGCTGCACCACCAGCGCCCGTCGAGGTTCCGGATCGTCATATGAAGCCAGCCGTTGGTGTCGACCCACACGCAGTTCGTGGAGCAAACGATCATGTTCGTGCGGTTGACCCAGTCCCAGCCCCAGTCGAAGATGTCCCAGTCCCGGCCCGCGAAATGCAGGCGGTTCGTGTCGGCCAGCCCGAACTCGCAATCGTCGAACCGCGCGGAGCCGCCCTCGTTCGAGACCTGCATGAAACTCAGGATGTACGTCGCGTAGGCCGTGTTCCACGGCGCGCGCGATGAGACGGAGAGTGGAATCCACTGGTTGGTCGGACTGTTGGCTGTGATCTGCTTCGGCGAGGCACAATAGAGGATGCCGTTCATATTGGCGTCGAGGAACCCGATCGTGACGTGAGCGCGATTCTCGCCCCGCATCAGGTCCGCGTCATGATTATACCCCCACGCAGTGCCGCTCCACACCTGCCCGCGGCTGGCGGGGAACGTCTGGTAGCAATAGGAGAAGTTGGTCGTCGTGCTCCAGTTGCCGAACAGCTTGCCCGCGTTCGTGCCGGAGTGCGTTGGGAGTCCCTGCCGCCACGCGTTGCCCCAAGGGGTCCAGGCATAGCCCGCATCGTTGGTGTCGATCTCGAAGCCGCCGTTCCGGAGGACGTTCGAGATGATCCCGCAGTCGGCGGAACACGCCCACAAGAGGAACAGAGGAAGAAGACCGTATCGTTGGATTGACTGCATCACACGCTTTGAATGCCGGATATTATACACGATTCCGCATTCAATCAAAAGTCCGGTCTTACGCAAAAAAGGCACACAGGCGTCCGTCGTCGAGCGCTTGCATCCCGGTTCGCACACCAGGCGATCAGCTCATTTGTGACAATTGGAGAGACGGCCGTCTCTCCAATTGTCACAATTCAAAACACGTTAAAGCCAACAGACATCGGGCTTGTCGAGATATTCGCCCCCGTGTTTTGGACCATGTGATCGCTATTGTTTGAAATATCCCTTCCGCCCGAAGAGACGCGCCTCCGCAATCCAATTCCCATTGACGCCCCCACCCCCTTGGGATTTACTGGAGCCGGCATGGCTGAAAAAATCGTCCATTTCGACAACGCGCGCGAGTCGCAGGACATCACCGGCCGCCGCGGCGAATACCTGCCGAGGGTCGAACAATCCATGGGCGTCCGGCTCACGGCCCGCGACACATGGCTCCGCATCGAGGGCCCGGAGGAGAAGGTGGCGGCCGCGGTGCGTTTCTTCGAGGGTCTGCGCCGGGCGCGCGGCTCCGGAGCCATCCTGCGCGAGCACGGAATCCAGTTCGCCCTCCGGGCCTTCCGCGAGGGCCGCGAGGACGACCTCAACCAGTTGTACGACTGCCGGATCGACGTCGGCTCCGGCAAGGCCGCCATCTTTCCGCGCACGTTCGGCCAGCAGCGCTACGTCGAGAGCATCCGCAGCACGGACATCTCGTTCGGCATCGGCCCGGCCGGCACGGGCAAGACATACCTCGCCATGGCGATGGCCGTGAACACGCTCCTTCGCAACGAGGTCAGCCGGCTGATCCTCACGCGGCCCGCGGTCGAGGCGGGCGAGGCGCTCGGATTCCTGCCCGGCGACATGCACGAGAAGGTCTCGCCGTACCTGCGGCCGCTGTACGACGCGCTGTACGACATG
>CAYQYB010000012.1:0-23430 GCA_964421535.1 uncultured Verrucomicrobiota bacterium
CTGGACGACGGCTCCGTCATCAGCGTTGGCTATGTCGTGGCCGATCAGGACAGGAAGAAACTGGGCGAGTATTACACGTGCCTCGCGTTCCGGTCGGTGGATCGCGGGATGAGCTATGACTGCTGCTCGATCGTCGCCGCTCCGAAGGACGCTCCCTGGGGCAACCACGGCCCGGCCGAGCCGGGCTTGGAGAAGCTCGCCAACGGCGAACTGCTGTGCGTCATGAGAACGGGCTCCTACGCGGGGTATTCCGAGAAGGGCGGCTCGGCCCCGATGCTGCTGGCGAGGAGCGCCGACGGAGGGAAGACGTGGCAGAGGAAGTTCCTCAACCGTCCCGGGGTGATGCCGAAGCTGCTCCAGATGAGCAACGGCGTGCTGGTTTGCGCGTTCGGCCGGCCGGGCAACAACCTGATGTTCAGCTTGGACAATGGCCGGTCGTGGGGCGCGGAGATGGAAATCACGGAGCCGGATGTCCGTTCGACCGGCTACATGGACATGTACGAGGTGGAACCGGGGCGGCTGCTCGTGATCTACGACGCGTACAACACAACGCTGGCCAAGGTCTGGCTGTGGGAGCCGCCGGACGAGTTCAACGGAATCTTCGGACTTTTCGTGGACGTTCGCCGAAAATAGTTGCGGGAAAGACGCAGAAGGTTCGTTCCGGTCATCAAGATGGAGGCAGGATCATGAGCGAAGTGAAAATATCGGGCATTGCCGTGGGCGCCGGCCATCCGGCGATGGTCATCGCCGAAGTGGGCATCAATCACAACGGCGACTTTGACACGGCCAGCGAACTGGTGCGGCAGGCGCACAAGGCGGGCGCATCCGCGGTGAAGCTTCAGACGTACACCACCGAGAGGCGCGTGCCGAAGGAGTCGCCGATCTTCGGCATCTTGAAGCAGTGCGAGCTTTCGTACGAGCAGCAGGCCAAGCTGATTGCGCTGGGCCGCGAGCTGGGGGTCGAGGTGTTCTCCACGCCGTTTGACGAACAGGCCGTGGCGTTTCTCAACGAGGCCGGCGTGGCCTGCCACAAGATCGCCTCGTTCGACATCGTGAACCTGAAGCTCCTGAACGCCGTGGCGAAGAGCGGGAAGCCGGTAATCGTGTCCCGCGGCATGGCGACGGCGGCGGAGGTGGAGAAGGCTCTCGCGATCTTCAAGGCGCAGGGGGTCCCGGTGGTGCTCCTTCACTGCGTCTCCGCGTATCCGGTCAACAGCCACAAGGACCTGAATCTCGCGACGATCCGCGCACTCGAGTCGAGATACGGATGTCCGGCAGGCTTCTCCGATCACACGATCGGCGCCGAGGCCGCCGTGGCGGCTGTCTTCGCGGGGGCGTGCGCCATCGAGAAGCACTTCACGCTGTCCTGCACACAGAAAGGGCCGGACCACGCGATGAGCGCGGACCCTGAAGGCCTGGCCAAGTTGATCCAGGGGGTGCGCCGTGCGGAGGAGATGATGGGGAAGCCGGCGTGGGGACCGATCAAAGTCGAGGAACCGATTCTTCAATACCGGAGGCCTTCCAATGCTGCGTAAAGGGCTCATCTTCGACAACCCGGGGGGATCGCCCTCCACGGAAGAATCCGTTGTCTTTTTGACGATGCAGCGGATCGAGGCATCGCTGACGGATGCGATCCGGCTGTCGGCGCGCACGCCGGATGAACTTGCCCGCGAAGTGCGCCGGGCGGGGATCCACATCGTCGTGTTCGATCCGAAGCTGTCCGAACCGGCCGCGCTGATGCTCAAGGGATTGGGCGTCGTCCTCGTGCTGGTGGGGCATAGCGAGGTGCTGGAGCCGCTGGCGGACATCTGCATCGACCCGACCCGACCGCCCCATCCGGCGCGGCTGTCCGGACCGCGGTACCTGTTCCCCTCGATCCTCAAGGAGGTCAGCCCCCAGGATGTTGCCGCGCTGCTGAAGATGACGCCGGAGCGGCTGGTGGAGGATGTGGAGACCAACTTCGCCGACGTGGACATTCCGGAGATCCTGGGACTCTTCTCGATCATGAAATGGGATTCGGATTTCTTCGGCTATCCCGTGGGATACCTCGCCTGCAGGCGTCTGACGCCCGCCATACAGAACCTTGTCAAGGACTTCACGTCGACGCACCGGGTTGTGTTGCTTGAGTACCTCTGCAACTGCCATGACTGGCTCAGCGTGCAGACTGCGGAGCAGGCGGGATATTCGTTCGTGGATATCCGGCTGACCCTGGAAAACGCGCTCCGGAAGGCGCCGGAATCGACGCTGCCCCAGGGTACCGCCGTCGTGCGCGCGGATGCCTCGCACATCCCCACGTTGAAGAAGATGGCGTCGGCGCTTTACCTGGACAGCCGCTACTTCTTCGATCCGCATTTCGCGCGGGACAAGGTCCGCATCTTCTACGAGGGCTGGATCGAGAAGGCCGTGCTCGGGACATTTGACGACTACTGCCTGCTGCTTGTCCGCAGCGGGGAGCCGCCCCTCGCGTTTTGCACGATCCGGAAGAACCGCCCCAAGACGGCGCAGATCGGGCTCTTCGGCGTTTCGCCGGACGCCCAGGGCGGAGGCATCGCCGGGCCATTTCTCAACGCGGTCCTGGCGCGGCTCCACGCGGACGGGTTCGAGGTGGTCGAGGTGGTCACGCAGGGCCGCAACTACCGCGCGCAACGGGTCTACCAGCGGAGCGGTTTTGTGACGAAGACCACGGAGCTGTGGTATCACAAGTGGTACATCTAGAGAGGACGGTGTTGCCATGCGCGTCGGTGTTGTCCTTCAGGCGAGAATGAGTTCCTCGAGATTTCCCGGCAAGGTCCTCAAGCCCCTGCTGGGCCGGCCCATGCTGGAAGTGGAGCTGGAGCGCCTGCGGCGCGCCCGGCGCCTCGATACGCTGACCGTGGCTACGAGCGTGGACGCTTCGGACAACGCGATCGAAGCCTTCTGCCGATCCAAAGGCGTGCCGTGCTTCCGCGGCCCGCTCGACGACGTGCTGGACCGCTACTACCGGGCGGCCCGCTCCGCGGAGCTCGACGTCGTGGCCCGCGTGACCGGCGACTGCCCGCTGAGCGATCCCGCGATCGTCGACCTTGTCATCGACGAATTCTTCAATCGCGGCGTGGACTACTGCGCCAACACGGTGCCTCCGGACGACAGCACGTTCCCGGACGGAACGGACGTGGAGGTGTTCTCATTCGCCGCGCTCGAGCGCGCGTGGCGCGAGGCGAAGAAGCCTTCCGAGCGCGAACACGTGACCTTCTACTTCTGGCAGACGACGGGTCTGTTCAAGACCAGCCGCGTGGACTGGCCGGAGAAACTGACCGATTACCGGCTGACGGTGGATTACCCGGAAGATCTGGATTTCGTGGCGGCCGTGCTGGAGGAGCTGGGGAAGCGTGGGCAGTCCGGGTCGATGACGGAGATCATCGCCCTGCTGAAGGAAAAGCCGTCGCTCAGGGAAATCAACAAGGGGAAAGTGCGGAACGCGGGCTGGGCGCCGGCGTTTGAGAAGGATCGAAAAGCGGGTTTCAAGCCATGAAGAAAAGCATCCGAAGCCTCGAGTACTACGAGCGCGCCCGGAAGAGGATCCCGGGGATTTCGCAGCTCCTGTCGAAGAAGCCCGACATGTTCGCGCCCGGCGTTTGGCCCGGCTATTTCTCGCGGGCCAAGGGGGCCGAGACGTGGGATCTCGACGGGAACCGCTACATCGACATGAGCATCTCCGGCATCGGCGCGTGCGTGCTCGGCTTCGCGGATCCCGACGTGGACCAGGCCGTGGCCGACGCCGTGAAGCACGGGACCATGTGCTCCTTCAATCCGCCCGAGGAGGTGGAGTTGGCCGATCTTCTCTGCGAGATGCACCCGTGGGCCGAGAAGGTCCGTTTCGGCCGGGTGGGCGGCGAGGCGATGGCGATCGCCGTCCGGATCGTGCGCGCGCATCAGCGCAAGGACAAGATCGTGTTCTGCGGCTATCACGGATGGCACGACTGGTACCTGGCCGCCAACCTGGCGGACGAAGCGCACCTCGACGGGCATCTTCTTCCCGGCCTGCCGCCCCTGGGTGTTCCCCGCGGATTGGCGGGCACGGCCATCCCGTTCAACTACAACAACCTTTCGGAACTGGAAGGCATTCTGCGCAAGAACAGGGGCGAGGTGGCGGCGATCGTCATGGAGCCCCTGCGCGACAGCGAGCCGGCTCCGGGTTTCCTCGAAGGCGTCAAGGCGCTGGCCCGAGAGCACGGATGCCTGCTGGTGTTCGACGAGATCACGGCGGGGTTTCGCCTGACGACGGGCGGCGCGCATCTTCGCTTCGGCGTGGAGCCCGACGTGGCGGTCTTCGCGAAGGCGATCAGCAACGGCTTTCCCATGGCGGCGATCATCGGGCGCGGCGAGGTTCTGGCCATGGCCGAGGATTCGTTCATCAGCAGCACGTACTGGACGGATCGCATCGGCCCCGTGGCTGCCCTGGCCACGATCCGGAAGCATGCCGCGTGCCGCGTGGCCGACCACCTCCAGAAGATGGGGCGCCTGGTGCAGGATGGCTGGCGGAAGGCGGCGGCCGAAGCGGGAACCGTCGTTCATGTGTCCGGCATGTATCCCCTGAGCCATTTCAACTTCGAGGGCGCCATGGCGATGGAGAAGATCACATACTTCGTCCAACGCATGCTGGAAAAGGGCTTTCTTGCGTCGGGCCGTTTCTACGCGACGTTCGCCCATACCGAGGACCACGTGCGCGGTTACCTGGATGCCGTCCGCAAGGTGTTCGGGGAGATCGTGCAGTTGGAGCGGGATGGACGCCTGGTGGGCGCTCTAAAGGGTCCCGTTGCGCAGAGCGGGTTCAAGCGTCTGACGTAGATCTTCATCCGGAGGGATCATGATGTCTCAGCGTGAAAGTTTCCTGGTCTTCGGTTCGCCGCGCATCGAGCAGGACGAGATCGACGAGGTGGTGAAGGTCCTGCAGTCCGGCTGGATCGGGACGGGCCCCCGAGTCGCGGCCTTCGAGCAGGCGTTCGCGAAGTACAAGGACATGCCGCACGCGGCGGCCGTGTCGTCCTGCACGGCGGCGCTTCATCTCAGCATGCTGGCCTGCCGCCTGGAGCGGGACGCCGAGGTGCTGGTGCCCGCGCTGACGTTCTGCGCGACCGCCAACGCGGTGATCCACGCGGGGGCCCGACCGGTCGCGGTGGACGTGGATCCGTCGACCATGAACATGGATCCGAACGACGCCCGCCGGAAGGTGACGGCGAAGACCCGCGCCATCATTCCCGTTCATTTTGGCGGGCGCGCGTGCGACATGGACGCCCTGATGGCCCTGGCCGGCGAGCGCCGGCTTCACGTCGTGGAAGATTGCGCCCACGCCATCGAGACCGAGTACCACGGGAAGAAGTCCGGAACCATGGGGGACTTCGGATGCTTCAGTTTCTACGTGACGAAGAACGTGGTGACGGGAGAGGGCGGGATGATCCTCACGCGGGATGACTCGAAGATCGAGCGCATCAAGATCCTCGGCCTTCACGGCATGAGCAAGGACGCGTGGAAGCGGTTCAGCGACGAGGGCTTCAAGCACTACCAGGTGGTCGAGTGCGGCTTCAAACACAACATGACGGACATGCAGGCGGCGCTCGGGCTGCACCAGCTGAAGAGAGTGGATGCGTGGTGGGAGCGCCGGCGGCAGATCTGGGCGCGATACCAGGAGGCGTTCCGGGGCCTGCCGATCGCGCGGCCGGCGGAGCCGGAGCCGGGGACGAGGCACGCGTATCACCTGTACACGATCCTGGTGGACGAGAAGGACGCGGGCCTTCCGCGCGACCGGTTCATCAACGAGATGACGCACCGCAAGATCGGCGTCGGCGTCCATTACCTCAGCCTGACGGACCATCCCTTTTACCAGCAGACGTTCGGCTGGTCGGAGAAGACAGCGCCGGCGGCGACGCGCATCGGGCACCGCACGGTGAGCCTGCCGATCTCCGCGAAGCTTTCGGACCCGGACGTCGAGGACGTGATCGCGGCGGTGAAGGACGTGCTCGCGTGCGCCTAGCCACGCCCATATCGCATCTTTTCCGGGACGCGGATGCCGGCGCGAGGATCGCGGCGGCGAGCGATTGCCTCGAGTGCCGGGACTGGTGCGCCGACAGCCGCCTGCCGCGCCAGGAGCTGTTCCATTTCGATCAGGGAATTCAAATTCGCTGGGATCGGGAAGTGCAGGCGGATCTGGCCCGCATCTTCTCCATGAAAGCGGAGCTGAAGCTGGTCACGTTTCAGATCCCGTCCTGCTACGACGCGCCGGTGCTTGAAGGGCGTTTCTTCCAGCCCGGCGGGCGCCGCCTCGGTCGGCGGGAGATGATCGAGTCGATCCGCGAGAACGTCCGCTGGCTGAAGACGGTTCTGCCGTCTGGCGTGGACGTCGGCATCGAGAACAACAACTACTACCCGACGCCGGCGTACGAGGACATCGCGGATCCGTCGTTCCTGGCCGAGGCTGTCGAGATGTCCGGCTGCCTGTTTCTCCTGGATATTGCCCACGCGCACATCAGCGCGCACAACCGGGGCGAGGCCGCCTCGAAATACATGGAGGGCCTGCCCTTGGACCGGCTGGTCCAGATCCATCTTTGCGGGCCGTCGCTGCCGGAGCGGGGAACGGCATTCGACGAGCACGAGTGGCCGGACGACGGGTTGACCGATGAGGCTCTTCGGCTTGGAGCGGCGCGCGGAGCCCGCTATCTGACCGTGGAATACTACAAGAACGCGGACCGCCTGGTGGAAGGTCTCAACAGATTGCGCAGGCGCATCGCCGGATCGGGAGGAGTCAAATGAAGTCCTACATGGATTCGCTGTTCGGGCTCGATGGAAAGCGCGTGGTGATCACCGGCGCGGGCGGACAACTGGGCCGGACGCTGGTGCAGGCTTTCGCCGAAGCGGGAAGCCGGGTTCTCGCGTTGGACATGAAGGAGCCCGGCGTGCCGCTACCCGGCAACCCGGAGTTCAGCCTCTGCGACATCCGCAAGGAATCAGACATCGCGGCGGCGTTCGTCCGCGCAGGGAAAGTGGATGTGCTGATCAACAACGCGGGCGTCAGCTGTTTCGAGCCGTTCGAGGAGCGGCCGGACGAGTCGTTTGACTGGGTGATGGACGTGAACATGAAAGGCACGTTCCACTGCATCCGCCAGTTTGTGAAGGCGGCGAAGGCGAACAGCGCCGGCGGCGCGATCGTGAACATCGGCTCGATCTACGGCGTGGTCAGCCCCGACGAGCGGATCTACACGGACTGCGCGCGCCGGAACTCGGAGGTGTACGGGGCGACCAAGGCGGGCGTGATCCAGATGACGCGCTACTTCGCGGCGCACCTGGCCCGGCACGGCATCCGGGTGAACTGCGTGTCGCCGGGCGGCATCCGGAATCCGGACGCGCCGCAGGGCGAGGATTTCCAGAAGAACTACGGGGCCCGCTGCCCGATGGGGCGCATGGCGGAACTGCGGGAGCTGACCGGCGCGGTCATGTACTTCGCCTCGGACGCAGCCGGCTACACCACGGGCCAGAACCTGGTGGTGGACGGCGGCACGACCGCGTGGTGAGAGAGGAAAAATGAAGGACACGAATCCGGCGGCGGCATTTCCCTTGCGGGGAGAGCGGGTGCATCTACGTCCTCTGACGCAGGCTGACGCGACAACGGCGTATGTCTCGTGGCTAAACGACCCTGAAACGACGAGGTTCATGGAGTCCGGCCGGCGCGTGGAAACGGTCGATTCGATCCGCGAGTACATCCGCAAGTACGAGGGCAGGACCGATGCCCTCTTCCTAGCGATCATTCTCAACGAGGGAAACATCCACGTGGGCAACATCAAGCTGGAGCCGATCAACTGGACGCACCGGCACGCCACGCTGGGGATCATGATCGGCGCGCCGGAGGCCCGAGGCAAGGGCCTCGGGGGCGAAGTGATTCTTCTGACGCTCGCACACGCTTTTCGGACGATGGGGCTGCACCGCGTGGACCTGGGGGTCACCTCCGACAACCTGCCCGGCATCCGGTGCTACCGCAAGGCCGGGTTCGTGGAGGAGGGGCGCCTGCGCGAGTCGACCCTGCGCGAGCGGGGCTACGTGGATGTTCTGTGGATGTCCGTTCTGGCCGACGAGTTCAATGGAAGGAGAATGCCGTGAAGAGGTGTACGAAATGCGTATTGCCCGAAACTCATGAAACGATCGTTTTCGACGACAAGGGCGTCTGCAATATCTGCCGCCAGCACGAGTTCAAGCAGGAGAAGATCGACTGGGCAGCGAAGAAGAAGGAGCTGGACGAGCTGATCGCGACGTACCGCGGAAAGCACGACTACGACTGCATCATCCCGTACAGCGGAGGCAAGGACAGCACGTGGGCCGTGTACTACCTGGTGAAGGAGTGCAAGCTGAAGCCGCTCGTGGTCCGATTCGACCACGGGTTCCTTCGCCCGAACCTGAACGAGAACACGGTGCGGGTCCTCCGCGCGCTCGGGTGCGACTTCCACTCGTTCACGCCGAACTGGAAGGTCGTGCAGAAGCTGATGCTCCAGGCGTTCCTGGAGAAGGGCGACTTCTGCTGGCACTGCCACGCCGGCATCTTCTCGTATCCCATGTGGGTCGCCATCCGCTACAACGTGCCGCTCATCTTCTGGGGCGAGCCCTCCGCGGAGTACACCTCCTACTACAGCTACGACCAGCCCGAGGAGGTGGACGAGAAGAGGTTCAACCGGTTCGTGAACCTCGGCATCACGGCGCAGGACATGTACGTGCGGCTGGAAGGGCAGGTGGACGAGCGCGACCTGAAGCCCTACACCTACCCGCCGCTCAAGGAGCTCCGCCGAATCGGGTATCGGTCCGTCTGCCTGGGGTCGTACATCCCGTGGGACGTGAAACGCCAGTCCGAGATCATCCAGCGGGAGCTCGGATGGAAGGGCGACGAGGTGGAGAACGTCCCCCCGGGCTACTCCTACGAAAAGATCGAGTGCTACATGCAGGGCGTGCGCGACTGGATCAAGTACATCAAGCGCGGCTACACGCGTCCGTCGCACCTGGCCTCGCTGGATATCCGCAACAAGCGGATGAGCCACGAGGAGGGCATGAAGATCGTGGAGCAGTACGAAGGGTACCGGCCGCCCAGCCTCGATCTCTTCCTGAAGTTCATCGGGCTGACGGAAGAGGAGTTCATGCAGGTTGCCATGGCGCACACGGTGTCTCCGTGGCGCTTCGACCCCGCGAAGATGAAGCAGGGGAAGAAGATGCATGACTTCGACCAGTGGTGCCGGAAGGGCGAGATGCCCCGGCACGAAGCCGAGGTCCAGCTCGAGCGGTGGCGCAAGCGGTCCGGCCTCAAATGATCGCCATTGTCGATTACGGGATGGGCAATCTCCTTTCCGTGTTCAACGCCCTGCAGATGCTGGGCGCGGACGCGAAGGTGTGCCGGGAACCGGAGGAGCTTGCCGCGGCGGAACGGGTGATCCTTCCCGGCGTCGGGGCGTTCGGCAACTGCATGGAGAACCTGAAGGCGAAGGGCTGGGTGGCCGCGCTCGATCAGGCGCGCGGCCGGGGCCTTCCGATCTTCGGCATCTGCCTGGGCATGCAGGCGATGGCGCGCCGGAGTTTCGAGTTCGGGGAACACGCGGGCCTCGGCTGGTTCGACGCCGACGTGGTTCGCATCAAGCCCGAGCCGGCTTCTCTGCGCGTGCCGCAGATCGGCTGGAACGACGTGTCGTTCCGAAACGGAAGCCCGCTTTTCAAGGGGCTGGGCTCGCCGACGGATTTCTACTTCGTGCACTCGTTCTTCATGAAATGCGACCGGGAGCCGGACGTGGACGCCACGTGCGACTACGGCGGGACGGTGACGGCGGCGGTGCGCAAGGACAACGTGTTCGCCTCGCAGTTCCATCCGGAGAAGAGCCAGGACCACGGGCTGTGCGTCCTGGAGAATTTCCTGAAGTGGAAACCGTAATCGCCCCATGCTCAAGCGCAGGCTCATTCCAAAACTCCAACTCCGGCGCAGCCGCTTCGGCGCTTCGCCGCGCATGGTGCTTGTGACGACGGTGCAGTTCGACCGGGTGGTGGAGATCGGGGATCCGGTATCGCAGGCGAAGATCTACCAGGCCCAGGCCGCCGACGAGCTGATCTTCGTGGACCTCGATGCCTCCGCGGACAACCGGGACACGATGTCCGATGTGGTCCGCCGCGCCGCCGAGGAGATCTTCATGCCGTTCACGGTCGGCGGCGGCGTGCGGTCGATCGCCGACTTCCGGAGCCTGCTGAACAGCGGGGCGGACAAGGTCAGCGTGAACACCGCGGCGGTCGAGGACCCGGACCTGATCCGCCGGGCTTCGGACATGTTCGGAGCCCAGTGCGTCGTGCTGAGCATCGACTATCGACGCGCGGCCGACGGCAGCCTGCGCGTGTGGACGCGCGGAGGAAAGGTGGATACCGGGCTGGATCCGGTCCGGTGGGCGGTCGAGGGCGAGCGGTTGGGGGCCGGCGAAATCCTGCTCACGTCGATCGACCGCGACGGGATGGGCGTGGGCCTGGATATCGAGGCCACGCGCGCCGTGACGGAGCGCGTCAGCGTCCCGGTCATTACCTCCGGCGGCTGCGGCCTGGCCCGGCATTTCGTGGAAGGGTTCCTCGAGGGCAAGGCGGATGCCGTTTCGGCCGGCACGTTCTTCTGTTTCAAGGACCAGAACCCGATGCAGACCCGCGCGCATATCCGGAACGCGGGCATCTCCATCCGGCTTCATACCTGACGGCGGCGAAAGATGGAAAACAGGATCAGAACCCTTCTGTGCGAGATGGGCATTTGCGACGAGCGGTCGATCGTTCCCTTTTATCCGCGCACGCGCGACCGGGAGGATGTCTCGGTCCTGAAATGCGCGAAGTCGGGCGTGATTTTCCTTTCCCGCTCCGATCACATGGAGATGTCGCATTACCGTGGCAAGCAGGATCTCGGTTACGGCGGCGTTCACGACCGGGAGAAGGCCCTGAGGGCGGAGCAGGAGGATACGGAGCGACGCGCGCGGCAGTTCAGGGATCTCGTGGCCGGCAGAAGATGGCTGGACGTGGGGACAGGCAACGGCGGAATTTTGGATGCGCTGGCGCCCGCCGCATCGCGGGTGTCCGCGGTCGAGCCGCAGGACAATGCAAGGCAGAGCCTTGTGCGGTTGGGCTACAATGTGTGGCCTTCCGTTGGCGATGTTCCGGGACAGGACATCGAGGTCGCCACCTTGTTCCATGTTCTGGAGCACTTCACGGATCCGGTTGGAACCTTGAGCCAGCTGAGACGCAAAATGGACGCGGATGCAAAGATCGTGGTTGAGGTGCCCCATGCGCGGGACTTCCTGATCAGCTTCCTGGAGTTGGACGCATTCAAGGCGTTCACGTTCTGGAGCGAGCACCTGGTCCTGCACACCCGCGACAGCTTGAGGGCCTTCCTCGAAAAAGCGGGCTTCACGGATGTGGTGATCACGGGCGTTCAGCGTTACCCGTTGGCCAACCATCTTCACTGGCTGGCCAGGCGAAAGCCCGGCGGACATCTCGAGTGGAAGCAGCTCAGGACACCGGAGTTGGACGCGGCGTACGCCGCGATGCTGGACCGGTTGGATGGCACAGACACGCTGATCGCCGTCGCCTCGAATCCGAAAGGGGCTGTATGAAGAATCCGGGCAACATCTGCGGCGTCCGACTGCTGCATGTCGATATCGAGCAGATGCTGGCGGAGCGCCTTGGGCCGCGCTACGCCGAGTATCGGAAAGCCTGGTATGCGGCCAAGCCGCATTCGATCCCGGATTTTCCGATCCATCTGGACATTGAGTTAATCGACTACTGCAACCAGAACTGCTCCTTCTGCGCCCGCAATCAGAAGATGCATCCAAACCTGCCGTTCCAGCTGAACACGGGCCGGAAGATGGACGAGCGAGTGCTGGCGGGGCTGATCGAGGAGGCGAAGAGGGAGAAGCTCATGTCGATCGGCATCGCGCTGGGGGAGCCGCTGATGCATCCGCAGGTATTCCAGGTGGTCAGGGCTCTCCACGACGCGGGCGTCGTCGATTCGAGGATGATCACCAACGGGACCCTTCTGCACCGGTTCATGGACGATGTTTTTCAGTCGGGGCTGGTCAACTTGTATGTCTCGATCGATGCCCTGACGGAGGGCACCTACCGAAAGGTGCGCGGGGAGGGATTCCAGAAGGTCGTGGACAACCTTTTGCTTTTGCTGGAAGAGAAGAAGAGGAGGAACTCGGCGCTGCCCGTCACGAGGGTTTCCTTCGTCGAAATGGATTCGAACCGTCACGAACTGGAAGGCTTCAAGGAATTCTGGATGGACAAGGTGGACTTGATCGACATCCAGTTCCAGATGAGTTACGAGGGCCGCCCTGCGGGCAAAGCGAAGAAGTGGGTCTGCGTCGATCCCTTCCGTCGGATGTCGGTCACGGCGCTGGGGGAGATTCTTCCGTGCTGCACTTTCTTTGGGAAGCGCATGATCCTGGGCGACATACAGAAGATGACCTTGCGGGATGCATGGACATCCGACGCCATGAAGCGGGTCCGCGACGACCTCGTACACGACCGCCAGCCGATCTGCGTGGCGTGCCAGGAGTGCGGGTGACGCCATGCCGCAGGAGTCTTGCATGAAACAGAACGAGCCTCGTCGAACAGCCGTGTTCGTCTGGAGCCTTCCGGAGGATCCTCGCTTCCTGGAGTGGCTCCGGCGCAAGCATGGAGACTTCCTTGTCTGCTGCATGGATTTCTGCGCGCTGCAGACGGCGCGCCGGTTCGTGCCGGCGGACCGGATCGTGGACGTCATGTCGATGGTTCCGGCGGCTGAGCGCGAAGCCATGGATATCGAGTCCTCGGCGCTCTTCAACCGGTTCTGGCGCGAACTCCTGCGGTACCGCAACGAGCCGTGGCTTGCCTGCCTGGAGTTCATGAACGACGGCAACTTCTTCTATTACGCGCTCCTGTGGAAACGGGTCCTGGAGCGGGTCTCTGAGTTGACCCGCGGAGGCGGGATCCGGTTCTACGGACCGTTTTCGAGAGGCGCGTGGCCCGGTTCGATGATCTTCGGCGTGGACCTCATGGAGATCATGGTGATGCGAAGCCCCGCTTCCGGGGGGGCCGCGAGCAGGCCGAGCCTGCCGAAGAGGTTGCTGAAGCGGGCCTTGATGTGCTCGGGCGGGTGGGTCAACCGCTTTGCCCGGGCGTGCTCGACGGGCCCGGCGTCTTCCCGTGGAGAAACAAAACACGCGGATATTCTCGTGTGTGGCCTGCAGGAGACCGATCGGCTCGTGCAGACGGAGCTTGTTCGCCGGCTCGGGCTGCGCGGCCTGGGCGGATTCCGCTGGCTGGTCCTCTCGCGGGGACGTCTGCCCGTTTCTGCCGACGAGGCGCAAAGCGGTGCCGGGGACAGCTTGAGCGCGGTTCGAGACGAGGTGGAGGGATTCGGCTGCTTCCAGTGGCGCCATCCGTGGCTTGAGTTCCTGTCCCGGCGGCATGTACGGCATCGATTCCTGGGCGCGATCCGGGCGGCGGGCGCCGGGTTGGACGAGGATACATGCGAGTCGCTTGCGGACGCGATGGAAACAAGACATGCGCGCGTGAGGCTGAGGTACCTTGAGATCGACGAGCTCCTGCGGCCCTACGCGCCGTCGCTGGTCGTCGGCAGTTCCGTTGTGGATGAGATGATCTGCGTCCGGGAGTGGGCGCGCCGGCACAAGGTCCCGTTTGTGCGCTTTCCGCACGGTGTGGAGTATTTCTACAAGGATGAAATCGAGTGGGACGCCGAATGCGTGGGTGTCTTTGGAGAAGATGTCCGCGAGAGCCTGCTGCGCGCTGGAACGGCGCCGGCGGAGCGAATCGAGGTGGTCGGCGGCATGCATCTGGCGGCGCAGTCGAACCGGGGAGTGTCCTGGAGCGCGGACGCGTGGTCGCGGAACCCTTGGCGCTGTTCGATGCTCGGGTCTTTTGCCGCCTACATGGATTACCCGGACACGGCTTCGGAGTGCCAGGAGGATGTCCTTGGACTGGCTCGTGCCGCGAACCGACAGGGAGGAGCCTTCGGTGTCAGGCTGCATCCGAGACAGTCCGATTGGGACGGTCCCGTCTATCAGTCCATCGCGCGGGCGGCCGCGGAGTCGGGCATCCGTCTTGATTTCTCAAACTCAAACGACTCGCTCAGTTCCGAGCTGGCGAGCGCGGCCTTCGCCTTGATCCGCGTGTGGAGCGGCGCGGGGATCGTCGCCCTGTATGTCGGCGTTCCTTTGATCGGCTGGGTGCCCCGGCCGGGTCTTCCGGAATCGTCAGGGATTGTCGGACGCCTGCCTCTCCATGCGGCAAGCGTCGTGGAGTTCGAGCGTATCGTGTCGCGGCTGAGGACGGACGCCGCGTTCAGAGCGGAATCCCTGGACGCGCAGAAGAAGTTCCTGGAGAGGCTGATCCTCGATCCGTGGGGGGACCCATGGGCGAGGGCGGTGGATCTTGTGATGGTGAAGGCGAGCGGAGGGGTCGGCGGGAGGTTGTGAAGCAGTCTGGGGGGGAGTGATGGGGGACGAAGACAAACAGGGCGCGGGCGAACGGGCAACGCCCCGGATTCTTCTCGTCATGCCGAAGCATCGGGAAGGAGACAAGACCTTCCCTTACGGGATTGCGACCATCTACTGCACGCTCCGGGAGAGCGGGTATGATGTGGACCTGGCTGATTGCGTCATCACCGAGAAGGATCTCGGCGAGCTCGTCAGTCCCGAGCGATTGCGCGATTACGACATCGTCGGCATTGGCGGCATGGTCTCCGCCTACAAGCGCGTGAAGCATGAGTTGGTCCCGTTCATCAGGGCCCATGCACCGCAGGCGATGATCCTCATCGGCGGATACCTCGGCACATCCGTTCCGGGCTTTCTCCTCAAGAACAAGCTGTGCGAGGTCGTGTTTCGAGGCGACGCCGAGGAGTCGATCCTTGAATTCCTTCCCGTGTATCGAGACCGGTCGCGATGGAAGGGGATCCGCGGCATAGCGTATGTGGAAGACGGGGGGGTGGTGGATCACGGGATCCGGGTGTTGAGCAGCCTCGAGAAGACCTATGTTCCCTACCACAAGCACATGGATATTCCCCTGTATGTGCGAGGGTCGGGCGAATACAGGCGTTCGTCCATTTATGCCGACGCAAACTACTATCCGGTCGTCATCGAAGTGGGATGTCCGAACAAGTGCCGCTACTGCTTCAACTCGTGCGGCAAACCGCCGATCTGGCGAAGTCCTGAAAGCGTCATCGATGAAATCAAGATCGCGTTGGAGAAGTACCACTCGGCGGAAATCGACCTGATGTCCGAGAACATGATGGGCCGGCCGTCATGGATACGAAGGTTCTGCGAGCTGATGGATGAGAACGGGCTGCGCTTTCATTGGCGCACGTCGGGGCATCCCCACACGATCAACGAGCCGCTCCTAGAGCTGGCGAGCGCCCACGGCTGCTACATGGTGGTCTCCGGGTTCGAGAACTTCAGTCAGAAGATCCTCGATAACATGGGGACGAAGAAAAAGGTCGCCAAGTATGCCCGCATTCTGAAGTGGTGTACAAGGCACGGCCTTAAAACGCCCTTCACCTTCATTTTCGGGTATTTCGGGGAGGATGCGGAGACGGTGAAAGAAAACATCCGATTCTGCCGGAAATATAAGCTCAAGCCCCAGTATTTCTGGATTCAGGCCTATCCGCTCACGATACTCTACGAGGAGTGCCTGCAGAAGGGGATCATCAAGGATGAAGAGCGCTACATTGAAAGCCTGGGGGATGCCAAGGACTTCGTTGTCAATCTTACGGATTACGCCGATGAGGAGCTGATCCGGTTGAAGGCGTTCATGGATGAAGAGATCAGAAAACCGTATGTCATTTCAGGTTTTTTCGACCGTCTGGCCTATTATGCGGAACGAATTCGATCAGAAGGTTTGCTTTCCCCCTTGGGCCGTGTTGGACGTAGATGGTATCGCCGTTTTTCCGGCGCCAATCGCTAGCCGAGAAAGGAGAAAGTCGTGTTGAAGAAGGTTCTGAAACAACTGGTGAACAAGTTGGGTTACGACATCCAGAGCATCAGTTCGCCGCCGATCCGCGATCTGCCGCGCGAAGCCTGCGCCGCCGCAAACGTTCCGATCATGGAGCCGGAAACGCGGGAGGATTACGTGGCGGCCTGGTCTCCGCTGTTTCCAACCCCCCGGATGTTGCCGTCGCAGTATCCGTTCAAGTTCTACAAGAGCATCGAATACGCGGTGCATAACATCAGCATGGAACAGTATTTCAGCACAAAGCAAGAGGGCTCGGGCACGGTGCTGTGGGACGGAGACTCGTTCGCGTACAATACTCGCCAACGAATGCTCCATACGGCCTATAAGTCCTTGTTCGGCCCGTCGCTGAGCGGACTCTCCGTCCTCGATGTCGGATGCAGTTCCGGATACTATTCGTTCTGTTGCGCGCGGGCCCAGGCGCGTTCCGTGCTTGGGGTCGACGCCCGCCCGGAACACGAGGACCAGTTCCGCTTGTTGCATGAATTGCTCGGGATGCCCAAGACCTGTGAGTACCGGAACGTGGACATGGAGTCCGGGCTCGAGTCCCTGCAGGAACAATACGACCTGGTGCTCGCGCAGGGCGTCATGTATCACGTGTATGACCACCCCCGTTTCGTGAGGAACCTGTACCGGCTGACCCGCAAGGTTCTTGTGCTCGAGGGAGCCTGTTCGGGCCGGCGCGACAACCTGTGCAAGGCGGATATCGAAGATCCGATGAACCTCCGCGAAAGCGTTCACGGCCCGGTTCTTTATCCTTCCCTGCCGTGGATGATCACGATGCTGCGGTGGGCCGGATTCAAGGATGTTCGGTACGTGGCGCATCCCTCCGGATTGAAGGACATCTGTGGTTTCGCCGGCTTGTGGAGAGCCATGCTGGTGGCGGTCAAATAGAATGAGCCGCATCAGACAATTCGTCCGAGCGGTATTCGCGAGGGCGCCTTTCCGATACCTGCGGGACGGCATGCTGAAGCTGGGCTTCTGGCTGAATCCCCGGTTGAACACGCTGCCCGCCGAAGCGGACTGGGTCAGGGAGTTGGCGGTGCGGGAACTGCCGAGTTGGTCCTGGCACCGGCTCGACCGCGTGTTCTCGGAGATCAGGCGCTCTTTGCGCGCGCAAACGCTCGATGGCGCGCCCAACTGGCGTTACTCACCGGATTACACTCATCACGTGGCGCGGCACACGTTTCAATCCATCACCCCGCACGCGGACATCGCGGGGAAGTTCTATCTCGATGTCGGATGCGGCACGCAGCATCCGTTCGGCACGTCCTGCGTGATGTACCTCAACGGGGCCCGCGAGACGTTGGCCGTGGATCGCGAAGCTCTTGATGAACGACGGGTCGCGGAGGCCCTGTTCGATCTCCTTGTGGATTGCACACTGTTTCCGGACCGTTGGCACTGGTCGGCGATCGCGCGGGACGAGTTCCTGCGTCGGCTCGGCAGCTTCAACGCAAAGGCCCTCCAGAACGGAGACCTGGCCGCCGGGCTGAACGGGCTGCCTTTGCGCTACCTGATGGGCGATATGTGCGCCGGGTTGCCCGTGGCGACGGGGAGCGCGGACGTCATGGCGTCGCGCGATGCGCTCGAGCATTTCCTCGATTTCCCGTCCGCGCTTGCGGTCATGACTGCCGCGCTCAAGATCGGCGGGGTGGCTTGCCATCACATCGATCTCGTGGACCACCGCGCTTACCGATGGACCGACCCCGATGACTTCACGGCCGAATACCTGCGCGACGCGGTCAGGATGGTGCCGGAGCTCCACGAATGGTCTTTCCTGTCGGAGGGCGAGGGCTACCGCGACGGCCTGTGCAACCGTCTTCGCGCGGGAGAGTTCCGCGATCTGTTCCGGCGGGCGGGCTATGAGATCCTCCAGGAGAATCCTGTGCGCAAGCCGTTGCCCGCGGGCTTCCGCGGACAGCTCGATCGGAAGTACGCCGCCCTGACTGAAGAGGATCTGTCAACGACGCGCGTGACGTTCGTGCTCAGGAGAACGAAGTAGGGCTTTCCCATGCGTGTGGCCATCATCAGCCGGTCGGATCGGTTTGGCGGCGGCGCGAGCCAGCATGCCGAGGACCTCGCGGGTCTGCTGGAGGCGTCCGGCCACACCGTCCATCACTGGGTGGGTTCCTACCAGGGCGACTACAGGCCGAGGCTTCGGATCCTGTATGGCTCTCACGGGACGAACTGGATTCGCGGGTTCCGCGACGTCAGCCGGCGTTTCGGATTTCCCGACATGATTCCCGTGGAGTTGATCACGCTGCTCCGGCGCGATCGCTTCCGCGAGTACGATTTGATTCACGTCCACGACATCTCGACGGCGGCCTCGCCTCTGACCGTGCGTTACCTGGGCCGGCGCCTCCCCGTGATCTGGACGTTTCACGATTGCTCGCCTTTCACCGGAGGCTGCATCTACCCGTTCTCGTGCCGTGCGTTCGAATCGCGCTGCGGCGCGTGCCCCCGTCTCCACGACGACGGGCTTCGCACGCGCTTCGACCGGACGGGCATGCTCCAGGACATCAAGCGGGAGATGGCGAAGGAGGACTTGTATGTTCCGGTCGCGCCTTCCCGCTGGATGCAGGATCAGGCGATGCGGTCCGGGATGTTCCAGCGGCCGCCGGAAATTATCCCGTACGGAGTGGAGATTCCGGACGAGTCGCTGCTGGACAAGGGGCGGATCCGGCGCATGCTGGGCCTGCCGGATCGGCCGATCGTCCTCTTTTCCTCCGTGACCATGGACGCGCCGAGGAAGGGCTTGAACTACGCGATCGACGCCCTGAAGGCCGTCGGCGATCTCAAGCCCTACCTGGTCGTGCTGGGCCGGCCGGGCAACGAATCGGCCCGGCTCCTGCACGGTGTGGACGTCCGTTCGTTCGGGTACGTCAGCGACGCGCGCCTGGTCTCCCTGCTGTACGCATCAGCCGACGTCCACCTGTTCACGTCGATCGCCGACAACCTGCCGTTCAGTATCCTGGAGACCGGCGCCGCCGGCACGCCGACCGTGGGATTCGCGACGGGCGGAGCGCCCGAGATGATCGAACACGAGAAGACCGGATACCTGGTCCCCACGGGCAACGTGGAAAGCCTGATCGACGGGATTCGCCGCGCGCTGTCGGACGGCGCGGCCGGGCGATGGGGTGTCGCGGCCCGCGAGAAGATCGCGCGGGAATTCTCCATGGAGCTGATGAAGGAGCGCCATCTTCGTCTTTACGGCGAGGTCCTGGAGCGCCGCCGCGCGGCGCCGGGAAGAACGGACTGACGGGAAACTCGCCTTGCCGAACGCAGATCCCAAAGTCGGTATCGTCGTCTTGAATTACAACGGGGCGGCTCTCCTGCGCGAAACGCTGGAGTCGCTTGCGCAGATCCGCTACCCGAACCGCGTCACGTGCGTGGTGGACAACGCATCCACCGATGCGTCGATCCGCGATGCGCAGGCGTTCGATGGCAGGGCCGTCATTCTGCGGCAGGATGTCAACCGCGGCGGCCCTGGAGTCAACCAGGGCTTCGACTATCTCCTCAAGCAGAAGTGCGACTACATCCTGAAGCTCGACAACGACGTGGCGCTCGAGCCTTCGTGCGTGGAACAACTGGTGGAGGATGCGGAGAAGCGACGGATCCCGGCGCTGACGAGCCCTGTGATCAACTACTATCGGCGCGAGCTGGGCTGCTGGTTTCAGGGCGGCTTCATCGACTGGGAGCGTTTCGACACGGGGCACTGCGCGTCGCTGGAAGAGTTCCGGGAGCTGCCCATGCGGCGGCGCGTGATGACCGGATGCGGGATGTGGATCCCGGCCCGGATTCTGGAAGCCGTCGGGTTCTACGACGAGAGGCTGTTCCTCTACTTCGACGACACGGACTTCAGCGTTCGCGCGGTGCGCGCGGGGTTCGAAATCGATGTCGTGGCGGGCGCCCTCATGCACCACAAGGTGAGCGCGACGAGCGGCGGCGTCGAGGCGCGCAGTCCTTTCAAGGCCTACCACGGCCTGCGCAGTTCTCTTCTCTTCTGGCGCCGGTACTCGAGCTGGTGGAGGTTTCACCGGGAATACTGCGCCGGCCACCTCGGCAAATGGGTCAACGGCTTGGGCGAGGAGTGGCGGAATCCGGACACGCGGGCGCGGGCGCAGGCCGTCATCGACGCGCTGTGGTACTTCGTGTCCTCGAAAAACCGGCCCACGGAACACCCGCCGACGCCCGAGTGGTTTCGCGATGTCATGGTGCGGCGGCCGTGGCTGGTGGTGGAGCTGATGGCTTTTCGCTTCGGGAATCTCGCCGGCGGGTTGGCCGGCACGCGCAGGTAACACAAGATGACAAAGTTGAAAGAGAAAATCTTCTACGGCCTCATGAGGTCTCGGTTCTACCCGCACATCTACTTTCACTCGAACCCGTTCAAGATTTACGAGTTCGGGGAGTTGATCCGCGGCGTCCGGCCTCGGCGGACCGATCGCGTCCTCGACATCGGGTGCGGCGCGGGGCTCCAGACGCGCATCCTGGCAAGGACCTCCGGGCGGACCGTCGGGATCGACGTCTCCCGGCAGGCTTTGGATCGCGCCCTGTCGGAAGTTCCCGCTTCCGGCGACGCGCGCGTTGAGTTCCGGCTGACGACGATCGAGGAGGCGGGGTTTAAAGAGGGCGAATTCGACAAGATCTTCAGCGTGTGCGTGATCGAGCACATCCCGGATTTCCGGCGCGTCTTCCGCGAGTGCCATCGCGTGCTGAAGCCGGGCGGGGTGCTGTCCTTCTCCGTGGACAGCCTGAAGACCATTCGCGACGAGTCGTTCCTCCGCGACCACACCCGCGAGCACAAGGTGATACGCTACTTCGGGCGCGACGAGTTGAAGAGCGAGTTGGAGTCCGCCGGGTTCCGCGAGGTCTCGGTGAAGCCGATCCTGCGCGGCGGGTTCGCTCGCGATCTCTTTGTTCAGCACATTCGCGAGCAGACGACGTTTCGCTATTCGCGCGCGATCGTCCTGTCTCACTTCCTGAAGTGGGCCGACGCTTTTTCGCGGGGCGACGATGGGATTTTCCTGATCGCCCGCGCGCGGAAATAGCCCGGCCCTCGCCACAAATCGCTCATGAAGATCGCTTATCTCTATCCCCGCTACCTCACGCACGACGGCGGCGCAGAGCTCGGGCTGACGCGGATCGTCGAAGAGCTGGCGAAGCGCGGCCACGAGATCACAGTCATCGCCGCGACCCCGCTGAAATCCCAACGGCGCTTCGAGAGGAAGTCCAGCGCCTTCCGTGTTAAGGAGCTTGCACGCCGCCCTTGGATCGAGAGGGTTCTGCAAGCGCTGGCGCAGCTCGAAACGAAGAGAGGCTTCTACGGTCTGGCCCGCTTTCTGATCCGCAACGGTCTCGCGTGGAAGAAGCTGCTTCTGCTGGGGGTCGACGCGTATTGTCCCGGCGCCCGCCGGCCGGACCTGTACGACCCGTACGACGTGGTCGTGAACTACTCGACCACGCACACGAGCTGGGGCGTCGCGCTGCCGAAGACTCTGAGCCGGCTGGGCGGCAAGGCGGTGTGCACGGTGCCGCTGTCGCATTTTCACGAGCAGGGCGAGTACGCGGATGTGTTCGTGGACATTCATCATTCGTACGACGGCATCGAGGCCCACACCGATTTCGAGCGGAACACCCTGGGTGCCCGGGGGTTGGACCCGTCGCGCGTGTTCATCACGGGAGTCGGGTCGGACCCGTACGGACCACCGGTCGACCCGGGCGCGTTCAGGAGAACCCACGGAATTCCTGCCGGCGTTCCCCTCGTGGTGTTCGTTGGTCGAAAGGTCTACCTGAAGGGGGTCACGCATCTGATCGAGGCGATGGACGCGGTGTGGGCCGTTCATCCCGACGCACGCCTGGCGCTCCTGGGCTTCTCGCACAACCCACGCGAATGGATCGAGGGCTGTCTCGCGAAATCCCGTCAGGGAGCCGAATCGAAGACCGTCAACCTCGACGACGCATCCGAGCAGACGAGGGAAGAGGCACTTGCCGCGTGCGACGTGTTTGCCATGCCGTCGGCGGGCGAGTCGTTCGGCATTGCGTACCTGGACGCATGGCGGTATGCGAAGCCGGTCATCGCATGCCGCGGCACCTGCTGCGAATCCGTGGTCAGCGACGGCGTCGATGGATTGCTGGTAGGATATGAGAACGTCGGCGAGTTGTCGCAGGCCATTCTCCGGCTTCTGTCCTCGCCCCGGGAAGCGGGTGAAATGGGTGAGCGCGGCCGCGAGAAGTGGGACCGGCGGTACCGTTGGGAGCACATCGCGGCCCTGACGGAGAAGGGCTTTCAGGATCTGTTGGATCGCAAGCGCGGCGGCAAGGCATGAAGATCTACGCATTCCTGCATCATCCTCCCGTGATGTCGCTGCACACGGGGATGACGCCGCTCGTTGAGGCGGTGGGCGCGACGCCGGTCTATTACGACTACGCGTACAGGAAGCTGCAGTCGTTCAGCTGGACCCTCGGGCGGTGCCTGCAGTGCGTGGGCAACTGGTGGGCGGGAAGTGACCTGAACATTTTGATTCCGTTCTGGGACGAGATGCGGTTCATACGGGCCGTCGAGGCGCCGGGCCCGTCGGTCGCTCACTTCCTCTGGGGCGACACCGCGAGCCCGAAGCGGCCGCGGGCTTTTCGCCGGAAAGGCGCCGCGCTGGTCGGCACGTTCCACGCGTCGCGCTGGCGGTTCGAGCGCGCGATGAGGAACTTCAAGGGGTTCTCCGCCTACGACTGGATCACTGTTGTGTCGCAGTCGATCGTCCCGCTGATCGCGGAACAGGGGTTTCCCGAGGAACGCGTTCGCACGATCCTGCTCGGAGTGGACACGGACTTTTTCAACCCGGGTCCGTCGGCGGTGCGGAAGGAAGGACCTCTGCAAGCACTTCTTGTCGGTCAGACGGAGCGCGATCACGCGTTCATGGCGGACGTGATGCGCCGCATGCCGGCCAACCTCGTGCGTCTGTCGGTGCTTACGCCAGACGAGCAGAAGGTTCACTACCGCGATGTGCCGGGTGTCACCCTGCTGGGCCGGCTTTCGGACGACGAACTGGTCAGCGCGTACCGGTCGGCGGATCTTCTGACGATGCCGATGATCGACTGCACGGCGAACGACGCCATCCTGGAATCCATGGCGTGCGGCACGCCGGTGCTGGCGAACCGGATCGGCGGCATCCCGGAATATGTGTCGGCATCGTCGTCCTACATGCTGGACGAGAAGAAGGCGGACGACTGGGTCGATCTGCTGGTTCACCTGTCCCGGAACCGCACCGAGCTTCTGGATCGGCGCGGAGCGGTCAGGAAATGGGCGGAGACCTTCGCGTGGCCGAAGAAGGCGGAAGAGTATCTCGCGGTGTACCGCGCCGCGATCAAAACGCCTGGGTAGCGGCCGCGGGCTTGCCGGACGCCATG
>CAYQYB010000013.1:0-23024 GCA_964421535.1 uncultured Verrucomicrobiota bacterium
ATACGCTGCCACTTGATCTATGTCAGCTTGCGAAACCGCCAGCTTTCCTTTGAACTCCAAGACTATGACGCCGCCTGCCACAAGCAGAATTGCGTCCGGTCTGCGCGATTCCATGGGTAACTGGTATTCAAGAATCGCCTCGTAAGTCTTTGCGCCATATTCCTCGTCGACAATCTCCCGAACTTCTCGTTGCAGTTTCGGTATAGAATCGTCCCATGCTCGAATTTGCTCCACTGATGCGTCTTGGATGAACTTCTGCAGGCTTGCTCGAATAACGCGGGGTGCTGTGTCGCGAAACAAAGGAAAGCTGGATTCCCATCCATAGCCGGCAAGGTCTTCCATAATTGGATTGTCGCTCTACCGATTGGTTCCGTCAATCGTCGCGTTCTAAATTAGAACATTCGCGGGAATGAACACGAATCGGGGACAGGATTGAACAGAAGGGAACGAAGAAAGCGAAGAGGCGACCGCAGACGGGCGCAAAAGGAGGAGCCGGGAGTCACGTCTCGACCAGCAAACTCCTGATCGCACGGATCGCGGCTTACTTCCCGTTGAACAAGCCCTTGAGCTGGTTCCCGAGATCCTTGACCGATCGTTCGATGTCCTTGCCGGTCTTGTCGAGATCGCCCTGATTCTCATCTAGGATCTTTCCGAGGCCCTTGAGCGCCTGCGCGCCGACGCCTTCGACCATGGCCATGGCGAAGATCGTCGCGAGCTGGGTCGTGTCCCGGATGTCCGTGTACGTGCGGTCCAGGTTCATCTCGTGCACCTGCACGTCGGGCTTTTCCTTGCCTTGGACGTACTTGTGCATCTCGACGGCCCCAAGCCTCAGCGTGAGCTTGTCGATGCGAAACTTCTTCGCCGGCTTCTCCGCTTTCTCTTCCGGCGCCGGCTCGCCCGGCTTCGACTCGGGCGTCTCCTGTCCGCCCTTGTCCTTCCCCCTCCCCGCGTCGCCGAGGCGCTTGAGGTTTGAGTCGCCGTCCTCCTTCTGCACGACGACCATCCGCGGCACGTCCAGGATCACTTCGCGCAGGTGGATCTCGTCCGTGAAGAACGACTTCAGGTCGTAGCTCACGAACATCTGTTTGAAGTCCACGGCGGTCTCTTCCGGGAAATCCTCGGGGTTGATGAGCTTCAGGTCCTTGATCTCGAACGTGGATGCCAGAAGGTTCGCGCTGACGCCGCCCATCTCCAGGTCGAACCCGGTCGCTTCCCGGACCGCCTTCCTTGCGCCGGACTTGATGATCGCGTTCCGCGTCATCAGGCCGACGACAGCCAGGACCACCAGCGCAATGACGATGTTCAGAATGGTTTGCTTTGTTCGCTTCTTCATATGCGTGGGACAATAACACATATCCTGCGAGTGACAATATTCGAGGCGGAGGTTAACCGCGGATTTCGCGGATGTGCGCGGATGGACGAGGAAGAACCACTGATAGACCGGCCTTCGCCGCGTTGGACGGAGGCGTGAAGCAGGGAAAGAAAGGAGGAAACGGCAACCGCGAGTTCGTGACCGTCGTTCTTCCACTTCCCCTCTGTGTTCATCCGTGGTCCGTCATGGATTCCTTCTTCGCTATCGTCTTTCCCTCCCGATCCGCGATATCCGCGTAATCCGCGGTCAGTCTTCTTCATTCATCCGCGGTTCACAACGCCGGCTTGATTGGCGCCATCTTGTGCGCTACCGTACGCGCGTTGGTTCGGAGGAACGCCGATGAAGAAAGAACATCTGATTCCCGAATGCGCCGGCACGGAAGCGGAGTACTGCATCTGCAGGGCCGCGACGTCCCTCATCCCTCTTTTCTCCGAGGCGAAAGAGGACCGCGCGGACAGCCTGCTGGGGTCCTATCCGAACACCTCCAACATCGTGGAGGCGCTGAAGCTGTTCATCGACGTGATGTTCCCCGGCCGGATGTCCCAGAACAATATCGAGCGCGACGAGCTCGGGATTTTCCTGGTGCGCCGCATCAGCGACGGGTGGAGCCTGCTCCGGCCCGAAGTCGAACGCGCGATCCCGTTCCGCTGGATGGGCGAGGCGGCGAAGATCGAGGGCGCGCCGAAGCCCGTCGACGTCCGCGCCGAGTCCATGAAAACCATGGAGGCGTTCATCAACAGCCTGGGCTCTGTCCGCAAGCTGCTGGTCGAGGACGTGAAGGCGGCGTACGAGGGCGACCCGGCGGCGCTGACCTATGCCGAGGTCCAGCTCGCCTACCCCGGCCTGCTCGCGATCACCTCGCACCGGCTCGCGCACGAGCTGTACAAGCTGAACGTGCCGATCGTCCCGCGCGTGATGAGCGAGTGGACGCACTCGCAGACGGGCGTGGACATCCACCCCGGCGCGACCATCGGCCACGGCTTCTTCATCGACCACGCGACGGGCGTGGTGATCGGCGAAACGACGAAGATCGGCAACAACGTGAAGCTGTACCAGGGCGTGACGCTCGGCGCGCGGAGCTTCCCGCTGGACGAGCACGGCATGCCGATCAAGCACATCAAGCGGCACCCGACGGTCGAAGACGACGTCGTCATTTACGCCCACGCGACGATCCTCGGCGGCGACACGGTGATCGGCAAGGGCTCGACGGTCGGCGGCAACGTGTTCCTCATGGAAAGCGTTCCGGCCAACAGCTTCGTCACCGGCAAGCACCCGGAGCTGCATATCAAGGGGAAGGAAAGCAAGAAGTAGCAGGTCAGAAGTCAGAGGTCAGAGTCCAGCATCCAGAATCAAGCATCCAGCATCTGCCCTACCTCCGGTCATGCAGACCACTCTCCTCATACTCGTCGGCACGCAGCTGGTCTACTCCATCTCGGACTTCATGGGCCGGTACTACATGCTCAAGCACGGCTTCCACCTCGGATCGTTCTGGTCGCCGTGGTTCCTGTGGTACCAGCTGATCCGGCAGATCGCGATGTTCGGACAGCTTTACATCTTCGCGTGCGTGCCGCTCGGGAAGACGATGGCCCTGCTCGGCGCGACATCCATCGTGATCAGCAACGTGCTGGGATTCCTGTTCCTGAAGGAGATCCTCAGCCCCGTCGCTTATGCGGGCGTGTTCCTGGCGGTGACGGCCATCCTGCTGATGGCGTTCCGGTAAGAAGGGGTGGGAGTATCGGGGTGTCGGAGTGCGGGAGTGATGTTACCCCGAAACACCGACACCTCAGTGCCGCCCCAACATCCGCAGGAACCGCTTCAGGATGCTGGCGGACTGGATGCTTTCGTTGACGTTCGCCGACCCCATGGCCTGCAGCTTTTCCAGCGTGGCCCGGTTGTGTTCCGCGCGTTCGGCAACAAGCTTCGCGAGGATCTGCGGGATGTCGTCCCGCATGCCGAGGAGGATGGTGAACGTCTCCTTCGAGATCTCCAGCAGTTCGACTTCCTCGTTGACAAGAACCGTGGCCGTACGCGGCAGGCCGGTCACCAGGCTCATCTCGCCGAAGAGCGCGCCGGCGCCGAGGTCGAACTCGTTGGCCTGCGAGGCGTCCTTGTACTCCACGCGGCCGCGCGCCTTGCCGCGGACGACGACGTAGCAGCTCTCGCCGGCCTCGCCCTGGCGGAAGACCGTCTCGCCTTTCGTGTAGCGGACGCGCCGGATCGACGCCGCGATGCCCGTGAGCTGTTCCGGGCGCAGGAGCGGCGCGCCTTTTTCGTCCACCAGCAGCCGGGAGAAGAAATCGCTGTGCATCAGGTCGCCGACCGTTCTCCTTGCCTCTTCATCGTCTGGAAGCTGGTGGCGGCGATGATCGATGACCTCCACCACGTCGTTCAAAATCTTGTCGCTCATCGGGAACGGGATTTCGATGCCGCGGCGCTTGAACTGGTACCAGATCATGCGCATCACATCGCCCTCGACAGCTGTGCGGTCGTGGTAGCGGTTGGTCCAGAAGCGCAGGGCGTAGTTAATGCCGAAATCCTTGTACTCCACGAGAAACGCCGACGGGGCCGGTTCGCGCAGGACTTCCGGCACAGCCTTCGCGGAGTCGAGCAGCGCGGCGATGACATCGCCCGGAGCGTCGGAGTAGCTCGCGCCGACGGGGATCTTGTGGCGGCGCAGGGGCGTCGGCCGCGACATGTTGTGAAGGGTCGCGCCGGCGACGGTGCTGTTCGGGACCACCATGATGTGGCCCGCGATCGTCCTCAGTCGCGTCTCGCGCCAGTTGGTCTGGATCACTTCGCCCTCGAGGTCGCCGATCGCGACCCAGTCGCCGGGCACCACGGAGCGAACGACATGCAGGGACATTCCCGCGAGCAGGTTGCCCAGCACGCCCTGCAGGGCGAAGCCCACGACGGCGGTCAGCAGCGCGCTCGCGCCGAGGAGCGGGGCGATGTTGATCCCGAAGTACAGGTGCAGGACCGCGAGAAGCGCGGCCAGGACCAGCAGCGCGCGGATGATGCTCAGCAGGAGGTCGGGGATCGGGAACGGCTTCTTCAGCATGCGGCTGACGATGAACGCAAGGCCTTCCACGAACGCGATCAGCAGGACGAACTCCCAGAACCGCATCCACGCCTGGATGTGAAGCTCCTTCGGGACCCACGGTCCGGACAGGGCTGCCCGCGAGGCGATCTCATACGCCGCCCATGTCAGGACGATCACCGCCAGCGACCGCGACATGTGCCCGAAGACGTGGCGCAGGCATCCGCCGAAGCCCAGCGACAGCACATCCTCGTCGCGGCAGCGGCGCCGGAGCGGCCACGTGATCGAGCTGGCAACCAGGTAGAGGACGACAAAGACGACGATCTCGACAGCCAGCGGAAGAATAGGGTTCACAGAACGATCTCCATTCCGTCACGTCCCAGTTTCGCGTCGGGCATTTCCCGGATCACTTCGGACTCGATCATCTCAAGGCGCTTGTCGGTGTTCTGCGGGGCGTGGTGCGTGACGACGAGCAGGCGCGCGCGGACCTCGCGGGCAATATCCACGTTATCTTCCCACGTGCTGTGCCCCCACCCCATGAACTGCGGATACTGCCGGCGCGTGAACTGGCCGTCGAGCACCAGCAGGCCCGGCGGGCCCGGCTCGCGGCACAGTTGGAGAAACATCTGCTTCTCGGCCGGCGTGGACTGGCCCCATTCGAAGTCCGTGGCGAACACGAACGATTTTCCCGTCGCCGGTTCGTCGATCCGGTACGCGGTGCAGCCGCCGGGGTGGCGGACCGAGCACCAGCGGATTTCAAGTTTGCCGAACGAGTGAGGCCGGACGGAAATCTCCGTCGGCCAGTCGATGAACTCGAACGACGACGCGAGGTCCTCCATCTGCACCGGCCAGAACGGCTGGGCCATGATCTGCGGCAGGATTTCGCGCGCGCACAGGTTGTTCCGGCGGACGGAGCCGACGCGGAACTTCGTGCCGCCGCGGTACAGGAGCGAAAGCGACGGCAGGCCCATGATGTGGTCCAGATGATAATGCGTGATCAGGAGGAGGATCGCCGGAGGAATCCTGCCGGCCTCGATGCGCTGTCCGAGCTGGCGGATGCCCGTGCCCGCGTCGATGAGCACACGCTCGCCGGCGTCGCCCTCGACCAGGACGGATGTCGTCTCGCCGCCGTACGTCATGTAGTCGGCCTGGGCGATGCAACTCGTTCCGCGGACGCCGCCAAGAATCACTTTCATGGCTCTCCAAACCGCAGGAGTTTCGAGTCCAAAGTCGAAAGTCCAAAGTCCAAAGGGATGAGAACACAGGACCCCTGACATCTTCGACTTTGGACTTTAGACATTGGACCTTGGACTCACTTTTCCGTCAAGCTCCAGACACCATCCCATTTCTGGGACGGGTCGCTCAACAGCAATTTGCATTTCGCCGCGTACGTCCGGCAGGGCGGATCATCCGGATATTTCTCAAACAGCTTCAGGGCGTCGCCCCATTTGCCTTCGGCGCAGAACTTCAGGCCGCGGTCGTAGTCGGCAATCATGGCCGGCAGCGGTTCGCCCGCGAATCCCAGGATTTCGTACACCCGGACGGGCTTTTCGCGGCCGACGACGCGGATCTGCCCAAGCTCGCGGCCAGTGAACTTCCCTTCCGTCTTCGACCAGGTCATCTCGGAGATCATCGCGTACGAACCGAACGCCTTGTTCGCGCCCTCGAGCCGCGACGCAAGGTTCGCGGCGTCGCCGAGAACGGTGTAGTTGAAGCGGTCGCGCGAGCCCATGTTGCCGACGGTGACCTCGCCGGTGTTCATGCCGATCCGCGCCTTGATCGTGACGCCGGTCTTCTGCCTGTACACCTCGCGCTGCTCGGCCAGCCGGCGCTGGCAGCGGACGACCGTGCGGCACGCGCGGATCGCGTGGTCGGGCTGGGTCAGCGGCGCGTTCCAGTACGCGACGATCGCGTCGCCGATGTACTTGTCGAGGTATCCCCCCTCCTCGAGGATAATGTCCGTCATGTCGGTCAGGTACTCGTTGAGCAGGGCGGTCAGCGTCTGCGGGTCCAGCTTTTCGGAGAACGAGGAGAATTTCTCGATGTCCGAGAAGAACAGCGTCAGCTCGCGCTTCTCGCCGCCGAGCTGGAGCCGCGACGGGTCGTCGATGATCTGGTCGATGACCGCCGGGCCAAGGTAATGCTTGAACGCCGACTTGATGAACGCCTTCTGCCGGCCCTCGGTCGCGTAGTTCACGACGACAGCGCCGACCAGCGCGAACAGCGTCGCCGCCTCGCCGACCGCGACCGGCCACCAGAAGCCCTTCGCGTACGCCGCGAAGCCGATGGCCACGGGGATCGGCAGGCAGACCGCGAACGCGACCACGCTCTGCCAGGCCTTGCGCGTGATCGTGACGAGAATCCCGCTGAACAGACCGAACAGGATCGTCGACAGAAGCACGAGGTCCCGCGGCGCATCGCGCAGGAAAAGATGCGACAGAAGGTTGTCCAGCGCCGTCGCGTGAATCTCGACACCGGGCAGGACGCGGCTGACGGGCGTCGGCCGCAGGTCCAGCAGCCCCTGCGCGCTGCTGCCGAAGAAGACGTACGCGTCCTTGAAGACCGACGGATCGACCGGCGGCGTGCCGCCTTCCTGAATGCGAAGTTCGGACTGGATGATCGCCGCCGCGCTGTAGGCCTCGTGCATGCCGCGGCGGCCGCGGAAGTACAGGATGGAGCGTCCGGCATCGTCGATCGGCGTACGCTTATCCCCGATGTGCAGCCAACCCGGCTCGATTCTCATTTTCAGTTCCCCGCCCTTGTTGGCGGCGATGTACGCGGCGAGGCTGAGCGCGGGAACGGGCTTGCCGTCGAACACCTGGAATAGCTGGGCGCGGCGGCAGACGCCGTCATCGTCCGGCAAGCCGCTCACGTCGCCCAGCCATGCGGCGTTCGTCGCGACTTCCGGGATCGGGAAGCTCGCGCGCGGCGCGTGCACTCGCCGGCCTTTCGCGGTCTTCAGCCACTCGTCCAATCCTTGGATTTCCAGCGCGCTCGCCGGAATCTCCGGCGGCCAGTTGGTCACCTCGCCGGACTTCGTCCCGAGGAAGAGCGCGCCGACGGACGACCCGACGCTCTGAAACGCGCTGCCCAGCGCCTCGTCATCCGTGACTCCATAGACCGACGGCTCCGTGAAGACCCAGTCGAACGCGACCGCCCTGGCACCGCCGCGCTGGCAGAAGCTGAAGAGAGGACCGTAGACTTCGCGCGGCCACGGCCACGACCAGCGGTTCTCTGTCTTGCCCCAGTCGAGGCTGTTCTGGTCGAGCAGGATGACCTTGATCTGTTCGGACGGCGGCGTCATGCGCGCGAACACGCGCACGCGCCACCGCCACAGCATGTTCTCGGGCTGGTTCAGCCATCCGGCATACCAGCAACCGGCCGCGACGGCCGCGGCGGCGAGGCCGACCAGGAAACCGTGAAGGAGCTTCTTTAACATAAGACGTAATGACTAATGACGAAATCCTAATGACGAATGAATGTCCAATGCTCGAATGCCCAATGGAATTCGTTCATCATTGGGGCTTCGTCATTCATTCGACATTCGTCAGTAGTCATTCGTCATTTCCCCTACACTCCGCCCATCATTTCCTTGAAGCGGTTGATGCGGACGGACGGCTCTGCCGCCATGGTCGCGGAACCGATCTGCTTCTGAATCTCCGCGATGCGGACGGACGGCTCCGGATGCGTATGCCCGAAGCCGGGGCCGTTCGGGACCCAGCGCTTCTGCATTTCCTGGAGCATGCCGACGAGGGCCGCGGGGTTGTAGCCGGCACTCTTCATGATCGCGACGGCGCTCTTGTCGGCCTGGAACTCCGTCGTGCGCGCGTAGCCCGAGTTCATCATCGTGCCCGTGATGTCCGTGATGCTGCCTTCGAAGGCCTCGGTGACCTGCGCGAGCTCGGAGCCGCCGAGGTTCTTGCCGGCCTCGAGCGCGAGCGTCGTCAGCGCGGAAGTCAGGCGGCCCTTCTTGATCGCCCGAAGGCCGTGCTGGTTCTCGACATGCCCGACCTCGTGCGCGAGCACGGCCGCCAGCTCATCCTCGTTCTTGCAGAGCCGGACCATGCCGCGCGAGATCATGATCAAGCCGCCCGGCGCGGAAAACGCGTTGATCTCTTCCGTGTCGAGCAGGACGAAATGATAGCCGCCGAACGTTTCGGGCTTCGTGCCGAACTGCGACAGCGTCTGCCCAAGCACGTTGAGGTACTCGTTCGCCTTCTGGTTGTCGTACGGCTTGTACGTCACGAGGACGGTCGCGGCGACGGAGCGTCCGATGTAGTACTCCTGCTCCGGCGTGATGTCCTGGAACGTCTTCTCGACCGCCTGCGCGCTCTTGTTGATCGACTCCGCCTGCTCGGGCGTGATCACACCCGCCGCCTGCCCCGCGCTCGCCACGACACCCGCGACCGTCGAACAGCCGACGAGGGAGACGACGGCCACGGACAGGAACGCGGCCAGGGCCAACAACTTGAAACTTGAAACTTGGAACTTGGAACTCGGTGTCATTGCGCGCCTCCTTCCGAGGGCGTCACGCCGCCGTCCTTGAGAAACTCCTTCATCTCCTGAGGAGACACCTTGAACTTCTCCATGCGGTCGACCCACGTGAAATCCACGTTCTTGTTCTTGGACTTGAAGTCGGCCTCGACGTCCGAGTTGAACCCCTTGCTCGCGAGCGCGAGTTCGTCGCCCGAGGCGCCGGTCTGGACATCCTGCGTGCCGGAAGCCATCACGATCTTCTTCTTCGTGAGCGCGGAGCTGTGGACCCAGCCGCTTTTCCCGCCGGGGCCGGTCACGTTCATCCAGTCGTTCTTCGTCTCCAGGACCTGGACCTTGTCGCCGTAGTTCAGCGGCGCGACGACCTTGCCCAGGAACGACGGCGTTGCGCGGATCTGCCCGTTCTTGACCTGCACGCTCATCGTGGCGGCCCCCGCCCCGAACGCCGTGGCGGCGCCCGCCAGGAACCCCACCACCAGCCAGAGTCTCCAGAGTGATCTCATCGATTCCTCCATGAAGGATTCATTCGCTTGGACGGCGGAAAAGCTATCGCATTCATCCGGAAAAATCAAACGCCGGCTGTCTTCAAAGAAGCAGGCCGCCGGCGATCCGTGTTTTTTTCCAAGGTTTGGAAAATTACAGCCCGTCGCGGACGCGGGATTTCATCAGGACGACCTTCAGATCGTCGCCAAACGGCGCGAGCGTGCCTTTGCAGACCGACATCGCGCGCTCGCGCTCGCCCATCGCGAGGAGCGACTCGCAAAGAGCAAGCGCGGCATCGACGATATCACTCCTCTTCCCGTTTCCGGCCTGGAGCAGCTCGATGCATGCGATCAGGTTCGCGGCGGACTCCGGGTACAAGCCGAGGTCGTACTCCAACTGCCCGCACCAGCGGAACAGGCTCGGGTCCTTCTCTTCGGGATACCGGCGCATCACGTCCTTGACCGCGGCCAGAAGTTCCTTCGCCGGACCGTCATCGAGGTAGTTCCTGCCGGCCATATACTCCTCGTACGCGACCCGGCAAAGGGTCCGCGCTGAAACCAGATCCCAGTAGTTGTCCTTCAGCCGCGGACGATCGAGCGGGTTCGTGCGGGCGTGAGGAAAGGAAATCCGCTCGGCCGCCTGCGCGGCCGGTTCATCCGGAAACCGGCGCGCCCACTCGCGGGCCCATGCGGGCTGTGCCTTGTCGAACAGGCCGGGCCGGTCCACCCCGAAAACAAAGCACTGCCGCAAGTCGTCACCGGACACCTTCCGCGAACGCAGGTAGTCCTGCACCCAAAGCCGCGCGTTCGCGGGCGAAGCGGTCCTGTGATCCAGCAGCTTCACGCCCTCGGCCTTTGTGCCGATGAAGAAGCCCCGCGGCGCCGCGTACTCGAGGATTGGGAAGAAGTCGGAGTGCACGACGCCCAGCCAGTCCACGTGCGAGAGCTTCGCCGCGCGGTCCGCCATCTGAAAGCCGAGGATCGGCAGGAGCGACGAGAGCTCGATGGTCGCAAGGTCCTTCCGGACGCCGGGCTGCTCGATGCGCGCGTCCATCCGGTCGAAGTCCGGCCGGTACGGCGCGGGCGAGCCAACGAGGATGGTGTCCGAGAGCGACGCGTTCCAGAGCGTGTAGCACGGGAAGATGCCCGTGAACGTTTCGAGGATCATGTAGAACGTCAGGTCCTCGAGCTCGTAGCCCTGGACCCACTGGACAAACAGCCCGCCCGGCGCGAGGCGTCCGCGGCAGCTTTCAAAATACTCCTTCGAGAAGACGCCCGCCACGCCGGCGATCCACGGATTCGTCGGCTCGCTGATGATCACGTCGTACTCGCTGTCGGCGATCTGCAGGAAGGTCTTGGCGTCTTCCCAGAACACCCGGACGCGCGGGTCGCGCCAGTAGCGGCCGTTCACGGTCTCGAACAGCCGGCTCGCCTCGATCACGTCGCGAGAAATTTCCACGACGTCCACCTGTTTCACGCCCTGGTAGGCGAGCACGGACCCGATCGTGGCGCCGCTGCCGATGCCGACAACGAGGACCTTCTCCGGCCGCGGGTGAATCAGCATCGGGAGATGGCCGAGCATCTTCTGGTTGGGCATGTCGAGGCCGGTCGAGGCGTCGGTCTTGCCGTTGATGACCAGGATGCGCTCGTTGTCGGGCGGGCGCAGGTCCTGGACCGCGATCGTCGCGTCGATTCCGTCGCGGTAGAACAGCGTGCTCCGGCCGGCGAGTTCCTGACGCAACCTCTCGAAGCTGGGGATCCGTTCGCGCATGCGGTACGTGCCCGCCGTCAGGACGAGGCGGTCCCACGGGCCCATCGCGATTCCGTACCAGGCCCAGACCGCGAGCACAGCCACCGAGGCGAACGCCAGCCCGCGCCGCCGAAGCGCGGGCTCCCGCTCCGTGAAGACGATCGCGACGCCGAGGACGCTGTTCAGCGCGACGGCCAGCTCGAGAGTGCCCTTGATGCCGAGAAGCGGCAGGCCGAGGAATCCCGCGCCGACCGAACCGACGAGTGTGCCGACGGTGTTGATCGCGTAGGCGTCGCCGATGCGGCGGCCGACGCCCCGGACGTCGGGGATCAGGACCTTGATCGCGGCCGGGAACGTGATGCCCTGCAGGATCGTCGGCACGATCATCACGAGCGCGCACATGAAGAACGTGCAAAACTGGTACAGGCCGAACGTCGCCGGCTCGCGGGTCAACGAGGCCGCGATCTGGTTGAACCAGAAAGGCAGTTTCACGTAGAGCGGCAACATCAGCAGGACGGTCAGCCCCACGGCCGTTTCGCTCAGGCCGAAGATCAGGGCGTAGCCGGTCGTCCGCCTGCGGAACGAGAGGAGGAAGCTGCCGATCGCGAGGCCGAGGATGAACGCGGCGAGCATCAGGGAGAAGGAATACGTCGACGAGCCCAGCACCAGCGTGAGAAGGCGAATCCAGCCCACTTCGTACATCATCGACACCGCGCCGGAAATCCCGACGCCGGCGAGCACAACCGCCGCGGCCCAATGGGGAAGCTCCGCGCCCTCCTCGCGCGGCTCCGCGGCCGCCGGCGCCGCCGCAGCGGACTCCCGCGAGAGGATCATCATGGACACAATCCCCGCGAGAATGTTGAGGACGGCGCCCGCAACCATCGAGAACTGAAGACCGAAGTTGCCAACCAGGTAGAACCCGGCCAGCAGGCATCCGAACGCCGCGCCGAGGCTGTTCAGGAAGTACAGGCGCGACACGCGCGGGCCGACGACGCTCAGCGTCCGCATCATGTACCGGCCCATCGCCGGCAGCGTTCCGCCCATCAGAAAGGTGGGCAGCAAAACGCTCAGCACACACGCCGCGACCTTCGCGGTGATCAGCCCGCCCGCCGTCAGCCCGCCCGCGCGCGCCACGGCAATGAACACGTCGCGCCCGACGACAAACACCTGGTCGAACAGGAGCGCATACACGCCGATGCCGAGCTCAAGCAGGGCGTACATTTTCAGGGGACTTGCGACGCGGTCGGCCACGGCGCCCAGCACCTGGCTTCCGAGCGCGAGGCCGCCCATGAACGTCGCCAGCACGATCACCTGCGCGAGGCCGGTGCTGCCGACATACAGGGAGAGGTACTTCGCCCACAGGACCTCGTAGACGAGGCCGGCAACGCCCGAGACGAAGAAACAGAAGTAGAGTGTCGCCCGGGCGAGGCCGGATACCTCTTTCGTTTCGTTCATGGCTATGGCTTCAGCGGCTCCACGAACAGGGACTCGACCGACACCGTGCTGCCCCAGGACGGGCCGATCGCGACCGGCGCCTCGAGCTCCGCGTAATCCCCCGCCCCCTCGTAGCGGACCTCGCCGTCCACGAGGACGCGCTGGCGGTCGGCGCGGATCTCCCACGTGATGTCGTGCCACTTCGAGGGAGAGACAAAGCCCTTGTCCTTGATGCCCAGCGCGGCGCCGGTCTTCGGGTCATGAACGCGCAGTTCCTGCTGGGCGGCTTCCCAGTTGAAAATCAGCATGCCGGCGCCGTAGTAGATGCGGATATTCGTGGAATCGGTCCGGGCCTTGGTCTTCAGCGCAAATGGCGGACGGAACTTCGCGCCCGACTGGATGTACGTCATGTCGCGATGAGGAGAGGTCAGGACGACGAAGCCCGCCTTCACCTGCTTCTCGCACTGGTTCACCGGCTGCATGTCGCGGATCAGATTCGTCGGCGGCGAAAAAACCCGCGACACGGGAGCGCCGCGCAACGGCGCGCACTTCTCCCGCTCGGCGCGAACGGCGAGCGCGCCGTCGATGTCGCCCCGCATGGTCAGGGACTTCTCCAGGGCCTGGAGGTTGACGAGGTAGCGCTCGAGAATCTTCTGCGTCTCCACCCCGGCCCCTTCCGAAATCCCCTTGAGCCCCTTTTCGTAACCGGACCTCAGGGCCGCCAGCGAGCGCGGCATCGCGCCTTTCTGCTCCGGAGTGGTCTCCTCGTTGCCGACGACCCTCTCGCGCTCGGACTTCGCCGCCAGCGCGGCGTCGAGATCCCCCGCCGCCATGGCGTCCTTCTGCGCCTTGTCGAGAGCCACGACGTAGCTCTTCCTCAAGCCCTCCTTCTTTTCCTCGGTCCGCATCTCGATCGGGCTGAGCGCGGCCTGATACTTCTGCTTCAGCGTATCGAAGTCCGAGGCCGGTGCGGCGGCCTGCTGTTCCGTCTGCGCCCGGACAGACGCGCAGGCCAGGAGGAAGAGGACAACCGCGGCAACGCCTCGTCTCACGGCTTGGGTTCCTGTGGCTCCGCCGGTTGGCGTGCATCAACCTGTTTCTTGATTTCGTCGAAAAGGGCTTTCGTCCGCATCAGAGAATCCTGGTCGCCCGCCTTCTCGCCGGCCGCGACCGCGGCCTCGATCATCTTCAGCGCGGCGAGCTCGTCGCCCTGCGCGTACAGGCTGCGGGCGGACCGGTAGAAGCGGTCCGCGGCGGGAAGAAGGATGTTGGCATCCAGGTAGGCCTGCCCTGCGGCCCCGAGCGACGTGGCCATGTCGCGGTATTTTTTCGCGCGCTTGCAGGCATCCGCCTCCCGGTCATATTCCTGCGCCGCGCGCGCCGGGTCGTTTTCCAGGAGCGCGATCCGGCCGGCCACGCCGGCCGCGTCCGCCTTCAGGATTGGGTCGTCCGTGGTCTGCAGTTCCTTCTGCGCCTTGCCGTACTCGACCTTCGCCATCGGGATGTCGCCGCGATCGCACAAAATCTGGGTCCTGAGCAACGCGACCTGAAGCGGGTATGTGCCGGCCTCGCCCTCCTTGAGGGAAGCGAGGACCTGGTCCGCCAGCGCGACCGCCTGGTCCGCATTGCCCTGCAGGCGCGCGGCCTTAGCGTCGAGGAGGAGGATCATCGTCACCGGCCTCTTCGCCCGCTCGAACTCGCGCTTCGCCTCCCGGAGAAGGCTGCGGGCGTCGTCGTACTTCTCGAGCGCGATGAGGCACGCCGCGAGGTTGTACGCGTTGTTGCCGATTTCGACCGGGTCATCCTGGACGCGCGCCATCTTGAGCGCGCGCAGGTAAAGTCGCGCCGCCTGCGACGCCGACCCCTGCTCGTACGCCGTGCGCGCGGTGGTGGTCATGCGCGACAGCTCGACCTGCTCCGGGTCGGGCTTGGGGGGAGTGGCGCAACCGGCTGAAAGCACGGCGACAAGAAGGCTCGCAAGAACGACTTTGGACTTCGGACTTTGGACCTTGGACTTGTTCATCATCTGCCTCCCACTTCCGTTGTTGGAATCAGCGTCGTCGCCGCGGGCTGTTCGATGTTGCCGCGGACCAGCCAGCTCTTCTGGATCGCCGTGATCAGCTTCTCCGTTTCCTCCATCGTCTGCCGGGTCTGCAGCACGACGCCCGGCATATCCTGCATCTCGCCCTTCACGATGTCGCTCGACTCCTCGAGGTCGGCCATGACCTTCTTCACGTCCGCGAGCGAGGACTCGACGCTCGCCATGATGTTCTGAAGCCGTCCGGCCATTTCGGGATCGCGCAGGACCTGGCCGGCCATGCCCTCGCCCTTCTCCAGCCCCTCTGTGATCTTGTTCAGATGCGCGAGGAGCTGCTGCAGGTTGCCCTCCGGCTTGCGCAGGTCCGAGGCCAGATTCGTATATTCCTCCACCGCCTTCCGCAGCTGCTCGATCGCCGGCAGGGTCGCGTCGCGGAACTGCTGCACGAGGTTCTGGACGGTCTCCATGATCTCCACGTCCTTGAGGCAGATCAGGGGCTGATCGCCCGGCCGCTCCTCCCCCGTCCCCTTGGTGACCTCGATGTAGGCGTCGCCCGCGACGCCAAACTTCTTGCGGACGATTGCCTGCGAGTCCGTGCGCACGAACCGGATGAACTTCCCGCGGATGGTGATCTTGCCCGCCATGCTGCCGTCGTCGGCCACCGTGATTTCGTCGACAGCCCCGACGCGCGTTCCGAGGATGTACACCTCCGAGCCCTTCTGCAGGTCGAGCGACCCTTCCGGCGGGAACACGATATCCACCTCGTGCACGGCCTCGAACCAGCGCTGGGCGTGGCCGGCCACCACCACCCCCACGATCAGCAGAGCCGCGACCAGGATCACGAACGCGCCGGCGATTTCGTTGACGTATCGGAATTTGAACGGCTTTGGCATGTTTTATTTACCCTCCCAAGGGACCAGGGCGGCTCCCTTGAACTGAAATCTGAGGCTCGCTTCCGGGGCCATCTGCTGCAGGACACGCGCGTTCCCGCTCAGCCAGACCACCGCCGCGCCGCGCGCCCGCCAGGCACGGCAGGAAATCGGACGAAACGTCCTGCATCGGATTCTCCAGGATCAGCAGCGGCGGCTCGCCGATGAACGCCCGGACCCACTCGGCCCGCCGCAGATCCGCGCGCCGGACCACGGCCGGCCGCCCGCGAGGCAACTCGCCGAGGCTGAACTGCCGGGCGAGCGCCGCCGCCTCCGCGGCAATCTCGCTTTCCGGGCGCATAGTGTGGGAGCGCTGGGCCAGCATGACATTCTCGTCCACGTCCAGGTTGCTGATCCACGAGTGCGTTGCGAAGACCCGGCCGATCCTGCCGCGGCACTCGGACGAGCGCTGCGGCGGCATCGCGCGCCAATCCTCGCCCAGGAACGCCACGCGGCCGGAGGCGGGCTCGGTCAGGCCCTCCGCGGCGTCGGCAAACGGCGTCCGCGCCATCTCCTCCTCCATCCTGACCACCATGAGCTCCGCCGCTTTCAGGGCGAATGAAACCCCGGCCAATCCCACCTCGTAAGGCGGCTCGGCCGCGACGCTCACGTCTTCGAAGGACAGTATGACTTCGTCAGACATTCGTTTTCGTCCTTGCCCTCGATCTCGTCGTCGTACTCGATCCGAGGACGAGTGCGAGGACGACGACGAGGACGATTGTCACTCTTCACATATACATCAGCAGACTCACCAGCGCGGAGATGACGAACAGCGCGCCGACCGACCGCACCAGCGCGCGGCTCGCGGCCTGCGGGACCTCCGTCACGGCCGTGCTCACGCTCAGACCCTCCGAACAGCAAATCGCCCCGGTGACCAGCCCCGGGATGAACGTCTTGGCCAGCAGGTTGAAAACGTCCGCCGGCTGGACCGCCCGGAACACGCTCATCGTGAACAGGCCCGGGTCCCCGACGTTGGCCCCGAGAAGAAGGCCGCTGAAGTAGCCGCTGACGAACGCGCCGACGATGAAGATGACCGTGAGGCAGAAGATCGAGACCGCGGCGCCGAGCATCCGGGGGACGACCAGGTAGATAAACGGGTCGAGCCCCAGTGAGTCCAGCACGCGCACCTCTCCGGAGATCTTCATATTGCCCAGCTCCGTGGACATCGCGGTCCCGCTGCGGCCGATCACCACGAAGTTGACGAGCAGCGGGGCGACCTCGCGGACGACGACCATCACCAGCACCGGCCCGAGAAGCTCCGACTGCCCGACCTTGGCCAGCCAGACCTGCGTCTGGACGACGATCAGGATACCCACCATGAACGCGAGCAGGAGAATGAATCGCGCGGCCTCGATGCCCGTGAACAGGATCTGGCGCGCGAACACGTTGACCACGGTCCGCGTCCACGTCCGCTTGTCCGCGGCCGCGCGCAGAACGGCCCAGATCAGCGCCGCCAGGCTGCTCGGCGCCTTCAGTTCGCCGAGAGCCCATCCCCCGATTCTCGAAAGCCATCCCGTCTGCAATTCCAACCTCCAAAGAGTGCAGGACTTTTAACGCAAAGGCGTAATGGGTGCAAAACAAGAATGCTTCTGCCGCAAGAAGGCACAAAAGTCGCAAAGGAAACCCCGTTGCGCTTCTTGCGCCTTTTTGCGGCCAATCTTTCCGAACGCTGGAAGTTTTTCCGCCGGATTTTCCAAACCTTGGAAAACGGGGTATGATCCCCGCGTGAACCTGAAGCTGTCAGGGCTGGTCGGGCTGCTCGCGCTCGCCGCGCAGGTTGCGTGCGCGTGGGAGTCCTTCCAGTTCGACCTGCCGTCCCAGGCGCCCGAAGCGCAGTGGCGCGATTACCTTTCCGAGAAGCTGGGCGCCCGGCACGAGGTGGTCGTGGAGGGCGGGCGCGTGGACGTCATGACGGATACCGAGGTCTACGAGCTCGACTGGCCCCACAAGTGGCACGAGGGACTCGGCCAGGCGCTCCACTACGCCGACGCCACCGGCAAGCGGCCCGTGCTCGCGCTGATCTCGTACAGCCAGGACCCGGACAAACTTCAGCCGTCCTCGCGCGAGCGGTTCGAGATGGTCGAGCGCGTCTGTCGCAAACAGGGAGTGAAGCTGATCATCCTCTTCCCGAACCGGCCCAAGCTGTACGGCGCGGATGCAAACCAGCTCACGCTCGTTGAGAAGTCCACGAACTACTGGCTGAACATGAAGACCGGGATCCGCCACCACCTCGGCTGCCGCTTCTACGGCACCGGCCTCGAAGGCCGCCCCTGCGGATCGAACGAGGGCAAGCCCTGCGCGATCTGCGGGAAGTGAAACGGCGATCCCGGACCTCAGAATCTCACGCCCACGGTGGCGTAAAGGAAAGAGCTGTCCAGTTCGGCGTGCTTGTCGTACTTCTCGTGGAAGGTCGACTCCTGGACTTCCTCGTCGCGGTTCTGTGAATAGAGGTCCGCCTCGGTCGTCAGGATGCGGTAGGTCACACCCATCAGCATATCGAACTTCGGGCTGACGGGAAGCTCGAGCATCACGGCGAACTCGAGGTTCTGATACGTGATGTCGATCTCCTTTTCGTTGTCCGCGCTGACGCCGATGTCGCCGGTGTTCCCATCGTACGTGAGATAGGCCAGGTCGCTCTGCAGGGACAGCACGGCATCGCCGTTGCGCATGCGTCCGAGCCAGATGCGGATCTCGCCGCCGAAGCCGATTTCCGGCAGGGCCGCGGCCACGTCGCCCTCGCCCGTGCCGCCCACCACGTACGTCTCCGGCGGCACCTCGTACTGCACCGTGCCGCGGGCGGGACCGGCCTCGATCTTGTAGTGCCCGCCGACGGCGTACACTCCGAGATGGAGCCAGGGCGAGAAGGTTACCACGTCATCGTGGCTTCCAAAGCTGAACGGAGTGATCAGCCCGCGGATCGCGGCGGCGCCGCCGTCCATCGAAGCGTTGAACGCCTGGCCGTTCGGGATGAACATGTACTCGTACGTCCTGCCGTTGAAGCTGACTTCGTCCACGCTGATGTAGTAGCCCTTGTCCTTGTCGGCCACGTTGCTCGCCGTCGGGTGCATGTCGGCAACGCCGTCGGCTTCGGCGTTGATGTAGCTTCCTTCGAGGCGGAGAGTGAAGTACTTCCACTGCTTTTCAAAGGTGATGCCGTACGTCGGATAGGAACCGACGAGCCCGAGGTCTTCGAATGAGTAGGTGGACAGGTAGGCCTCGTAGCCGACGGGATTCTCGTTGTTGTCGTAGGCGCGGCGAGTCTCCTCGACCTTTCCGCTGTCGATCGAGAACTGGCCCAGGGTGAGTCCGATCGACATGGGCCGTTCGTTTTCGTTGTCGAACGCGCGGCCCGAGTGGATGACCCCTGACCGGGAGACTTGGGCGAGGAGAGCGAGGACGCCAGCGAGACACCAGACAACGATTCTATTTCGCATGAATTGTGTTCCTTTCGTCGGCGGAGAATACACACGCCGCAACAGCCGGGAAAGGGGAAAACGCGGCGTAATTTCATTCGCAGATCCTACGCTCCGCCGGTCGGATTATGCGGGTTCAGCCCGACACCACCCGCACCGCAAGCGGCAGGATGGCCAGCAGGATGGAGAGCCACGTCCGGACATCGCGGCAGTCCTCCAGCAGGAACAGGACGCGGGGAGCCAGATAGAAAATGGCGAACGGCACCGTCATCAGAATGACCAGCAGGACCCGCAACGGCAGCGCCGCCTTCACGCCGGCGAACAGCTCCGCGAACGACGCATTCCACAACGCGAGGATGATCATGCAGGAGGCGTAGAGCAGAAGGTCCGCCAGCGCCTCGCGCCGGCCGAGGGCGGGCGACGGCTCCGGCAGCGCGCGCGGCTTCAGCATCGCGCCCACGGTCATGACCGTCGGCGCAAGAGCCAGGACAATCAGGCCGACGGTTTCCGCGACCTGGAATGGCCCCGCCGGCGACTGGCCAGCCGGCCTGCCGTGGATCATCTCCGCACCGACCATCGCGCACAGCATGAACAGCCCGAGATGCATGACCATCAGCACGAAGAAGAAGATCATCAGGGCCGTTCCCATCGCGGGACGGTTCTGCGCCGCCAACCGGACCTGCAGGGGCCGGCGCTTGAAGCCGGCGCCGACGGCAAAGAAAAACGCGGCCGCGATGAGCAGCCAGCCGAACCGCGGATTGGAATCGCCCGGCTGCCTCGCGAGATCGGTGATCGGCCCAAGCAGGAAGAGGTTCCCCGCCAGCACGGCGGCATCGAACCACAGGCCGCGCCGGCCGTGGCTGCCGGCTAAAGTTGAAGAGGAATCCTCCACGGCGGAAATAAATAGAACACGCTCGCGGGAAAAGCAACCGCCCGGGAAGAAACCTTGTCAGCCGCCCGCTTCCGGAGAGAGCCAGCGCCGCGCTTCGTCGATGTCGTAGAAGATCCGCAGGTCCTGCGGATCGACATCGTCGCTGAGCGTCTGGTACATCCGGGCCAGACCAAAGGAAAGGGGTCCGCCGACCACAATCGCGTGCTTGACGGTGAGCACTTCGTCACGCCTCGTGGCGACAAGGCGGGCCAGGTCGCGCACGTCGTCGCCCGACAACGTGCCCATGTTCACATTGCGGAGGTCCGAAAGGACGTTGAAGTCCACTTCGCTGTAGGGGGGCTTCAGGAGGTCGGCAATATAGGATTGAAAGTCCGCAGCGGTTGCGTCTCCGCGCGCGGAAACGGTGATCAGGCCCCTCGTCCGATCCATGTCAATGGAGTACTCCACCACCCCTCCCCGGATTCGCACGCCAAGCTAGCACATCCCGCGCTGGAAACAAAGAGGACTTGCACTCTCTCCAGAGGTTTCAGTGTGCTTTATTTTTTGGCCAGTTCCTGATCGTCTGGATGGTTTCCCGGACAAACGTGCACTCGCAATGAGCCGGACACGGCTCCAAGTCGTCCTCGCGCAGACAATGGCCGGGGCACTCGACGGTTCCGGTCGCGCGCTCGATGAATACGGGGCCCTGATACAGATCCCGGAAGGAGAACACCGGAACCGCGATCGTGTCGCCGCAGGAGTGGTTGAAGAGAAAATAGCCGGCCTCCAAGGCGCGAAAATTGACCTGGTAGCCGACCAGGCAGATCTGCGGATCAGCCAGGAATTGCTCCCTCGAGATCCACGATATTGCGCACACGGGACATCGCTTGAAGTGAAGCCCGGCATCCGTCTTTGACTGCGCCGTCATGCATCCAGAACATAACCCGCTTTCGCGCGCTTTCCAGCGGCGTCACGGCGCAGGAAACTTCGTATCCGTCACTTCAGGATAGAGTTTTCGCACGCATTCCGGGCAGAAACCATGGGTGAAAGCGATCTCGGAATTCTCCTGGAAATAAGTCTCCACCTGCTCCCAGTAGCCATCGTCGTTCCGGATCTTCTTGCAGTTCGCGCAGATCGGGAGCAGGCCGCGCAACTGCTTGATGTGGGCCATCGCCTCCGTCAGCCTGGCGTTCAGCTCCTTCTCCCGCAGGTACTCGCGGCGGAACTCGGAGAGGGCGAACGCAAGGATCATGAAGGACGCGACGGTGACGATGCCGCTCCACAGGGACAGCGCGAACTCCGGATGCAGCGGATTCGTGAACAGGTCGCACAGGAACCAGCTCACCGCCGAACTCAGCGTGATCGCATAGGTCGACAACTTCCCCGTGTACCACGCCGAGAACGCGATCGGGATGAAGTAGAAAATGTAGAAGTTGAAGCGGTAGCCGGTGAACCAGTCCGCGAGGCCGGTCACGATCAGGACGACCAGGCTGGCGAAGACAGGAACCGAACTCTGCCGGGCCGGTGCTGCTGTTTCAGTCGCCGTGGTCATGGGGCCTCCTTCTTCACCAGCTTCCGCTCCTGCTCATCCCACCGCCAGATCGGCTTGCCCCGGCAGAGATGAACTCCCCCCATCCAGCGGTCGATCCCGTTCAGCTCGATCGCGTCCTTCTTTCCTTCCAGCACCTCGACGCCGGCTTCCGTGACAAGCACCTCCCACGCGGCGAGGTTGCGCGGCGGGTTCCAGAGCGGCAGGCGCCCGGGCCCGCTCACGAAGATCAGCGGATGTTTCCCCGAGGCCATCCCGTCGAGGCACTGCCACAGCGTGGTGTCTCCGAAAAACGGCCGCTCCTCGCGATGGTCAACCTGCACGAAGATATCCACCAGCTGGAAATGCCCCGTTGCGACCGCCTTGAGCGCGTTGTTCTGAAGCCGGTTCAGCCCGTTGCGGACGCAGGGATACTGCTGGAGATAGCGCATCAGCGCGTCGTGAAGATAGGGAAGCGCGGAGGTGTCCTCCCCGCAAAGCTTCTCGATGGCGGCCGGGTCCGTCGATCGGAGCGCCGCCCAGGCCTTGCGGCCCAGCTCGAATTCCGCCGCGGTGATTTCGTGCCGCTTCTCGAAAAGCGAACCGAGCTCCTTCGGCATCAGCTCCCCCAGCCCGCAGAATCGCGGGAAGCCGGGGAACTCGCCGACACAGATCAGGCTGAGCTTCGTCTTGCCGGCATTCTGCCGCGAGAACCAGTCGAGATGGCGGACAAGAATCGCCTGGTCGTACAGGCAGGCATCGAACCAGAGGACCACTTCGTCGTGCTCCGCGAACTTCGCGAGCTCCGCGTCGGCGCGCGTCAGCCGGTCGCGCGCCGTTGCGTGGGCCAACCCGCCGCGGGTGGAGTCGGCCACGTACTTGGCGCGAAGCGCGCGCCACACATCCTCGTCGGAAACGTCGGCCGGCAGCGGCCCCTCGCAGACGGGATCGACCCAGACCAGGATCTCGCCGGGGACCCCCGAAAGCTTCAGCGACTTCGCCGATGTATCTCCGCAATGAACGTGGAGCATGTAGTCTCCCGCAAATCACGCAGCCGGAAAGAATCCGTCCATCGTCCGCCGCACTTCCTCGAGCCAGCGGGCGCGCTGTTCCGGCGTGCTCGTTACCATTACTCCAAACATCCGCCGGTGAAAAGTCTTCACGCCGCACAGGTCGAAGATGCACGTCTTCCAGAGCGTCTCCAGCGGGTCGCCGAAGACGTTCTGCTCGCGCTCCGCCGGCGTGTTGGACGTGTTGAAGACGATCGCGGCTTTGGCGCGGAGCAGCCCGACCGGAACGCCCTCGCCGCCGTCGCCCTCGAGAAAACGGTACGCAACGCCGGGACGCATCACGCGGTCGATCCAGCCTTTCAGGATCGCCGGCGGCATCCCCCACCAGTTGGGGTGCACCACGACGATGCCGTCGGCTCCGGCCAGTTCCTCGCAATGCCTGCGGACGGCAACGGCGAGCGCGCCTTTCAATATTATCGCCAGGTCAACCCGGCCAGGCGCAATGATGAGATCGAGCGGTTTGAATGCGAGCCGTACGTTTACTCGCAGAATATTCTCAGTGACGAACACCCCCTGTTTGGCCTGGCGCGCAATTCCTGGCTATCGGGGACCGCGTCCTGGATGTACCAGGCCGGCGCGCAATATTTGTTAGGTATTCGCCCAACG
>CAYQYB010000014.1:0-23023 GCA_964421535.1 uncultured Verrucomicrobiota bacterium
GTCCGCGTTGCCGGGCGCCGTCCACTCTTGAGCCTGCAGCACCGCCAGATCGCCCGCGATGGTGGCCGAGTTGGTCGCCCCAAGCAACAGAGGCGGGCTGAAGGCGCGAATACCATTGGTGGCCCAGGCCGGGAACGAACTTGCGCCGGCCGACCAGATGTCATTCGAGCCGCCTTGGCGGAACTCGGTCAGCAGGGACTGCTCGCGGTAATGAGTCATGCCGTCCACGTCGGTATCGAGGTATGCGAACGCGACCTCGTTGCTCCCCACCGTGCCGGACAACGGATCAATCCCTTTGCTCACGTCGTACCACGTACCTTCAAAGCTGTCCACGAGGCTGTCGTTGTCCGTGTCGATGTTCAGCGGATTGAGAGCGTCGGCGCTGACGGAATTGCTCCCCGCGATGCCCCACGCCTGTCCCATGTCCTGCTCGATGCGGGGCAGCCCATCCACACCGTTGTACTCCTGGATGTTGGGCAGGCCGTCGCCATCCACATCCCCGAAGGCGTCGTTGTTCGTGGGATTGAGCCCGGCACCGGACACGAAGTAGTAGACTTCCCACAGGTCGTCCATTCCGTCGCCGTCGCTGTCGAAATCGGCGGGATTCAGCAAGGCAAGTCCGCTGGCTCCCTCGGCGAGATTGTACTCCGCCTGATTGCTCAACCCGTCCCGGTCATAGTCGCCGCCGGCGCTCTGCCCGATATTGTTGAACCAATGGGCTTCCCACCATTCGGGGAGAGAGTCGCTGTCGAGGTCATCCTCGATGGTGACGTTGATTCCGCTGATGTTGTCTCCGTAGAACCGGATCGTTTCGACCGCGCTGGCGGGTTCGCCGATGTCATAGCTTCCGTTATTGTCTGCATCAAGCCAGGCCCGAACCTGGTAGTTGGCGCCGATATAGTCCCTCGGCTGCGGGTCGAGGTAGTTGATGCTGTAGATGTAGTTCGAACCGGTGGCCGGCAAAGTGGTCGTTGCCACCAGGCTCTGCCGATACGGAGCGTTGTAGGCGGCAATGCCCGTCACCCACACGCCCACTCGGATCTGCGCAGAACCGGACCCATTCCCCGGCGGAAGACAGCGCGGCGGCAGGTTGTTCCACAGAGACTCGTTGATGATCACGCCGGAAACCGAATCCACGCCGTACGTGTAGGTGAAGGTCTGTCTGTTCGTTCCTCCGTTGACCACGTTCACCTGCTGGGTATCCGGCGCGGTCCATTCGGAGAGGCCGAGGAACGAAACGGTGTGGCTTCCGGGGCTCAGCATGTTTGTGACGCCGCTGTTCTGCCAGCCGCCGCCATCCACGCTCCACTGGGCTCCCGCCGAAACGGCCCCGGGCGGTTCGATGTTCACGATCAGCGCGCCGCGCGCGGACGTGAAGAACTTGGTGATCGACTTGTTCTCCCCTTCGGCCATGGTCACGGTCTCCAACGGAGGTTCCAGCCATCCGTTCACCGTGGTGAAGTCCACGAGATGTTCACCCGGCGACATGTTGCTCACGGTCATCTCGCTCGGCTGCCACTCACCGCCATCCACGCGCCACATGGCCCCGTTTGAACGCGCTTCCGCCGGCTCCAGGTACGCCGTCAGCGTTCCGTTCACGCGGTAGTAGCGAACGATCGTCCGGGTCACGCCGTTGGTCAGCTGAACGACCTCGGGCGACGGCTCGGTCCACCCGTAAATCCCCTTGTACCCGATGCTGGCGGTAAGGCTGTTCGTGTCATCCAGCGTCGCCACGTCGCCGCTGTCGAACCAGTCGCTCCCGTTCAGCGACCAGCCCGCGCCGCTTCCGGCCGCCAGGGCGGGCTGCAGGATCACGCGCACGCCCGGGTATTGAACCGTCACGCCGGGCGCGTTCGAGTAGATCACATTGCCGCTGATGGTCGCGGCGTTCTTCCACCGATTGGTCCAGTCCTTCTTCGTGAACATGGCGGCGAAATCCTCCACCTGGCCCCACGTCCAGGGATGGATTCCCGGGTCGATGGAACTCGCGCCGTTGGTGATGTTGTTGCCGCTGGTGCCGATGAGGGGAGACGGAGTCCAGCGCGTGTTGTCGTCAAACCGGTAGTAGGCCACCAGCCCCGGATCGCTTCCCCCAAGGCTCCGCCCCATTTCGCTTTCTATGCTGCTGCGGTTGCGCGAGACGTTCCAGATCCGGACTTCGTCCAGCATGCCGTTGAAGCCCTGCCCGATCCGCTGAACGACGGGCCCGATTCCGCTCCCTCTGGGATTCTCGCTGCACACCCTGCCCGCCACCTGCGTGGCGTTGACGTAGAGCTTGAGCTCCTGGGCGGCCGCATCGTAGCTGGCGGCCAGGTGCGTCCACGTGACGGAGTCGGCGGTGATCCCGGTCGCGCCCGTTACCACGTTGGTGCCGAATCCGGCCACCGGCTGCAGGCTCGCGTTCAATCCGAGGAAGAAGTTGGTCTGGCCGGCTTCGCTGTCGCGATAGACAATCGAGCCGTTGCCGCCCCAACCCGACGCCGGGTTGACCCAGGCTTCCACCGTCCAGTTCATGAGCTTGAAGCGGGCATCCAACGGCATGGACACGAAATCGTTGACCGTGCCGCCGAAGCGGAGCACGCGCGGGAAATACGGACTGAGAGAATACGCCGGATCCGTGCCGGCCAGTTTCTCCGCCTGGTCCCCGACCCCGTCGTCGTCCGTATCGCTCAGCCGCGGGTCGGCCGCATGGGCCTGCTCATCCTGGTTCTGAAGGCCGTCGCCGTCATAGTCCTCGGCGCCGTCGAGCACGCCGTCCCCGTCCGAATCATCGTTCCGAGGGTTGGTGTCAGAGTAGTACTCGTACAGGTTGCACAGCCCGTCCTTGTCGGCGTCGGCCATCGGCTCGCAGCCGTTCACGCCGAAGAAGAGGCTCTTCCACCACTGCGGCGGATCCGTATCGCTCAGGTCGATGTCGCTCGTCTCGACGTACGTGTTGGTTGCGAAGGTCACGCCGGACAGGGCGTTGCTCCAGTTGAGCGGACGCTCGAAATCCTCCGCCGTCACGCCGCCGTCGTCAAAGAGATAGCGGGTCTTGAAGAGCCCCTTGAGGAACACGGCGAACGCAGCTTCGAGATCCTCTCCGGTCGGCGCGTCGATATACTGGCCGCCGGTCATGTCGGACATCCGCTGCAACTCCGCCGGGTTATACAGCTGGAATCCGATCGTATCGATCACGATGCCCATGTCCGCGCACGTGATCAGCAGATCGTCCGAAGGCGACGGAGCGTCCGCCGGCACGTTCGGTTCGCCGTCGGAAATGAAGATCGCCAGGTGCCGGTCGAGGGTGGAGGAAACCGCCACCAGATTCGTCATGCACTCCAGGGCGGCGATGTAGGCCGTTGCGTTCTTCGTGGCGAGGGAGTTGATAATTCTCTTCAGCCTGATTTTGTCCGTGGTGAATCCCAAGGTCAGATTCGTGGCCGTGTCGGAGAAGGCGATGATCCCGATCGGCGTATCCTGTGGCAGGAGGTCGATCGCCAGCACCGAAGCCTTCTTCAGCTGTTCCAGCGGTTCGCCCGTCATGCTGCCGGAGATATCCAGGATAAACACCACATCGACCGGCAGCGGGTTGCGGATCACCATCTTGTCGAGATACCCCGACAGGCCGGTGTCGCCGATCATTGCGGAGCCGCGGCCCTGCGCGCAGCCGGCCACGACGTTCGTGGCCTGGAAGGCGACGTCGTTCTGCTTCAGCTCCAGCGACTTGTACGACGGAATCCACGTGCCCGTCAGGTGCGTCCAGATATTGGTGGGGATCGCCACGCCGCTGACCGCGTATCTCTGGCCGACCGGGGACTGAAACTCAACCGTGGGGATGTTGTTGTCCACGCGCAGGCAGAAGTTGGTCCGACCGTTGCTCGTCTTGCGGCACGCCAGATTGCCGGTGCTCGTGGTGTTGGTCAGCAGGACCCATGTGTCCACCATCCACTCCGAGCGGTCCAGGTACCCTTCGTCCGGAATCGCGACGGGCACGCCCGTCATAAGCATGCTGCGCTGGATCAGGGGGCTTCGCGAATGCAGAGGGCTCGTGATCCGGCGGCCGCGCCACCAATCCGTCTTCAAGAGCGAGGAGTCGAGTTCCTCTCCGTCCGTCCAATCGTCGTCATCCGTGTCGGCCGCAGACGGGTCCGTTCCGAACTCGTTGATCTCCAGGCGATTCGCAATCGTGTCGCCGTCAGAGTCCCAGTCGCCATCCTTGAGGACATCGAGGGGGTCAAGGGAGAACGCGTCGAGAGGATTTCCGCCCAGGTTGAATTCCCAGAGGTTGACCAGGCCGTCGCCGTCGGGATCGTCGGCGGCGTTCATGCAATCGATGCAGCCGAAGTACTGATCCTCCCACCAGTCGGGGACGCCGTTGGTGTTCGAATCCGCCTCGGCCGCGGGCAGGTATACCGGCGGGACCGTGGTGTCGGAGAAGCCGAGGACGTCCGTGACCGCGTTGGAGGGGTCCACCGCGATGCCGGCGCCGAGAACCGGCGCGCCGGCCAGCGTGATGGCGTACTTCGCGTACGTGCCCGGATCGACCACCGCGATGCTCGATCCAACACCCCAGAGGCCCGTCGGGCTGTTGATCCACTGGTACGACGCGTTCAACTCCTTCAGCGCGAGATTCGCCGTGGTCACCGTGCCCGTGGCCATGGACGAGTTGAAGGTCAGCGTGACCACGTCGCCGGCGTTGTACGTCGCGCTGCCGTCCGTGTCGCGCCAGACAATATACTCAAGGCGGGGGTTCGTCGGGATCACCGGCACGATCGCCGTGGCCAGCGGGTAGCCCGCGGCCGAGGCGTAAACCGCCACCCCCGTGGTCTGGCCCATGCCGACGACCGTGAAGTTCGCGCTGACCTGGCCCGCCTGGATGTCCACCGTGTCGGGCACATACAGGTACTGGTTGCTGTTCCCGCTGCTGAGATTCACCGTCAGCGAGGAGGACGGCGAATCGCCGCCGCGGGTCACGGTCATCGTGCTGTCGTCGCCGACCCGCACCGCCACGGGCGCGCTGAGCGCGAGCGAAGTCGGCGGCACCGTCACCTCCAGGTTCGTGCTGTACGAACTCACGCTTGCGTTGATCGTGCCGGAACCGCTCGACACTCCGTACACCCTGAAATTGCCGCTGACCTGGCCGGCGGGAATCGTCAGGGTGGTCGTCTCGATCACGAATGTGTTCACGGACAGGGTCGACAGGGCGATGGTCAGGCTGTCGCCCGACTGGCTGACCGGCCGCCGGATCGTCACCGTCCGGATCTCGCCGACCAGGTTGGTCAGGGGGCTGGGCGTGAACGTCAGCAGGGGATCGGCGACGATCACCTGCAGGTTCGTGTTGTACGAACCGGAACTCGCCTGGAGAATCCCGCTGCCCGAGGCCAGGCCGGACACGATCACGTCGGCGCTGATGCTGCCCGCGGGGATCGTGACGCTTCCCGGTTCCACGCTGAACAGGTCCGGCGCGAGGGACGAGAGGACAATATCCAGGGCATTTCCCGACTCGCTCACGGGCCGCACGATGGTGACCGTCCTGGCGTCGCCGACGGTATTCGAAAGGGGCGTAGGCAGAAAGCTCAGCGTCGGGTCGTCTACAATGACGCTCAGGTTCGTCGCGTACACCCCGACCCGCGCTTCGAGCAGTCCGGAGCCGCTCGTCAGGCCATACACCGTGACCGTCGCGCTCGCATACCCCTGGGGAATCGTCACGCCGCTGCTCCCAAGGTTGAAGACGCCGGGCGCCAGCGACGCCAGCGACACGGACAGGCTGCTGCCGGCCTGGGTCAGCGGGCGGGTGATGCTCACGGTGCGCGCGTCGCCCACGGTGTTGGTCAGCGGAACCGGCGAGAAGGTCAGGACGGGCGAGTTGACCTGGATGCCCACGTTCGTGGCAAAAGATCCGACGCGGGCTTCGAGGAAGCCGGAGCCCGCCGTCACGCCGTACACCGTGACGGTCGTGCTGATGCTCCCCGCAAGAATGGTCACGCTGCCCGCGCTCAAGCTGAACACATCAGGCGACAGCGACGAGAGATTCAACGTCAGGTCGGCGCCGGATTCCGCCGGGTCGCGGGTGATCGTCATCGTCCGCGCGTCGCCCACCGTGTTGGTCATCGTGGGGCTCGGGGAGAATCCGACCAGGGGGTCCTCGATGGTGACGGGGAGATTGGTGGCATAGGAACCGGACCGGGCCTGCAGGAACCCGGAGCCGGACGTCAGGCCGAACACCGTCACGGTGGCGCTGATGCTGCCCGCGGGGATCTGCACGCTGCCCGCGCCCAGCGAGAACACGTCCGGCGCGAGAGAGGAAAGCGAGAGATTCAGGTCCGCGCTCGATTCGCCCAGCGGGCGGCTGAGCGTCACCACGCGCACGTCGCCGACGGTGTTCGTCAGCGACGCCGGCAGGAAGCCGACGCTCGGCGCGCCGACGGTCACGGAGATGTTCGTGCTGTAGGCGCCGACGTACGCCACGAGCGTGCCGCTGCCCGCCGAGAGGCCGGTCACCTCGAACGTGGCGCTCTGCTGGCCCGCGGGAATGGTCACGCTGCCCGCGCTGATGCTGAAGATATCCGGCGCGAGGGACGAGAGCGTGAGCGTCAGGTCGATCGCGTTCTGGTCGGTCGGCCGGGTCACGACCACCGTGCGCTTGTCGCCGACGACGTTGGATACCGAACTCGGCGAGAAGTTGAGGGAGGGATCCTGTACGACGACGGTCAGATTCGTCCGGAACGAACCCACGCCCGTCTCGAGAGAGCCGATGCCGGTCGAGAGCCCGTACACCGTCGCCGTCACGCTGATGAAACCCTCCGGGATGGTCACCGACGACGGCTCCACACGGAAGTACGACGGATTGAGAGAGACCAGGGAGATGTCCAGGTCACCGCCCGCCTCATTGTACGGCCGGTTGATCGTCACGTTCCGCGCCCCACCCACCGTATTCGTAACGGGGTTCTGGGAGTAGAACAGCCCGGGATCGCTGACCGTAATGTAGCTGTATCCGTTGGTGTTGTCCTCCACGCCGACCGCCGTTGCGTGAATCGTGGCGCCGCCCGGCGTGCGGCCGATCACGGAGAAGTTCGCGCTCTGCTCATTCGCAGGGATGGTCACCGTTGGGGGTACGAACAGCGTCAACGGGTCGTCAGCCGTCAACTGGACCACGAGCGGCGACACGTTCGTCGTTGATGTGCGCGTGACCGTCATCGGCAGCGCATCGCCGGCGACGGTGGATGGGGTGGCAGGGCTCAGGATCAGCCCGCTGTTCCTCGTCACCAGAACGATCGACGTCGCGGCATAACTGCCCACGTGCGCGGTCACCGGGATATTGGTCGATGTCATCCCCTGGATCATGGAAAGGCCGGACATGTAGACTGTCTTGCTCCACTTGTACTGATCGAAAGTCACCGTAATGGAGTTGGTCTTCGGGCCGACCTGATCCGGCCCGAGCGACAACACGGCCCCATTTGCGCTTTGCAGTATGAAGGTCAGAGGCCCATTCGCGTACATGGGCACCCGCCGGATGACCAGCGGAAGCGTATCGCCCACCCGGATCGCCGGCGAAGCGGGGACGGACGTCAATGTGGGATCCGCCACGGTGACACTGCAGACCAGGTCGGTATAGAACCCGTACCACACCAGGGAAATATTGATCGGCACGGGGGTCACCTGGCCGTCAAGGCGTTTGACCGCGACAGCCGGGAAGGTGAAGCCCGAGTAGTAGTTGCTGCCGTCCGGGGTCAGTTGCTGCGTGATCGGATCCGTGTCCACAAGCACGCGGTCTTCGTAGTCCGACCATATGTAGGCAACGACCGGATCGAAGTTCGTTGACGTGTTGAGGCCGCTGATGGTGAATCCGCCGACGTCGCCCGCGACGATCGTCTGGGTGGCAGGCGCTACCGTCTGGGCAGACGCTGTTGAAACCCACGCTCCGATCATCATGAACAGCAATGCCCGGGTGAACCCCGACGAGTTGACACTCTGTGTTTTCATAACCACCTGCCTGTTTTTGGAGACACCGATTGCGTAGACAGAACTATTGGAATCCAGATACAAAAACGAATCTTCGGCCCGTTCGGGAAAACGGGCGTGAGGCTCTTACATCGCGCCGCAGGCAGCGCGCCATCGCGCGCCGCCCGCGCACCGCTTGTGCCTTGGGCTTGAGACCCGCAGCAGCTGCTCATCACGAAGCTCCCATTACGGCTGTTGGATCACGATGCTGTAGCTGTGGCCGGCCGAGTCGGTCACGGTCACCGAGTTGTCCGGGCTGTGGGCGCGCGTGTACACCACGCTGCTGCCCGTGTTCGGACTTACGTTGCCGAGGGCGATGTCGCCCACCGCCCATGTGTACGGCGGAACGCCGCCGCTCGCGGTCAGGACGGAGAGGTCGCCGTCCGCGTCAAGCTGATCGGGATTGGCGGTCGCCACCACGGGCGACGACGGCCCGTTGATGCTCGCCAGCGCGGCGTTGCCGTCCGCATCCCACACGATCACGTCGTTCGGCTCCACCACCAGGGCGGTATAGATGCCGTCATCCGACCCGCCCGACTTCACGACGGTTCCCGCGGAGTGCTTGGACGTGTCCCACGAGTAGGCTCCGCGCCCCCCGGATGCATGGAACACGACCTGCTGGCCGACGCTTCCGACCTCGGCCGACTCGGGGCTGATCGAGACAATGCGCGGGAACGTGGGATTGCGCGGATCCTGGATGAAAGGATTGTCCGAGAAGAACGAATCAAGGCCGCCCGTGTCGGGGCTGTCTTCCGATTCGCAACCCGTCAGGAGGAACGAAGGGACGAGGGTCAGGACCGCGATCACCAGCATGCACATCAGACGCCGCTTATTCATCAGTGCTCCTTCATGATGGGTTGTCGCCAAGCCGGTGGAACCAGCCGACATCCAACCATTTTCCGAACTCGTTCACAATGGCCATTCCCGTACAACTTCCTCTTCCAGGCGGCCGGAAACGCTAGACGCCCGCCGGAGGCTTGTTCGTTTCCGTCTCACCCATCTTCAGCTTGCGGCCCCACATGGGCCACTCCACGGTCATGTTCAGGATATGCTTCGACGGCACGGAGTCCTGCGGCGAAATGTTGATGTCCGTTATGCAGAGCGCCGGGTTGCTCTTCTCCAGCGCATCGACCAGATCGATGAGGCTCTGGTAGTTGCACTCGGTGACGATGCGCACGCTGTACGGCTTGACCGAACGCTCGGACTTGACGGCGGCGTCCCAGTACGGCGACCCGGAGCCGACCTCCGCCACGGTCTGCACGTCCACGCCTACCTGCCGGGCGTTCGCGTAAACCTTTTCCGTGACCCACGAAAGGGGGTTGTCCATCGGCACGATGTAGTTCTCGATCGAGTGCTTGAACTCCTCCGTGTTCAAGGCGTACTCCGCGCGGAGGCGCGACTCGCCGCGCATGGCGGATTCCGCCTGCTGGATCTTCGCGAGCAGGACGTCCAGCTCGTTCTCCGACGTGGTGCGATTGGCGAAGTACGGGGCCAGCACGAAGTAGTACAGGGCGACGACCCCTCCGATCACCCACATGCCGACCAGAAACAGCGCCTGTTTCTTTTCTCTAGATAAGCTGGCCCAATCCATCTGCGTTCCTCTACCCCGGGCTTGCGCGCCCGGTCTACTTGATCTCGCGTTTCTGCGTCACTCCCTCAATGGTGAAGACCCGGCTCGGCTGATCGCCCATCTGGGACGTGTCCCTCTGCAGGCTGTTCAGCTTCGGCGGCGCCTCGAAAAGAGGCCTGAAGCGGGCGTCCGTCCCCAAAGTCCGCACGAACTGGACAACGACATCCTCGGCCATATCGCCCACCGCCTTGCCGTCGATCGTAATGGTGTACCAGCGCATCGCCTGCCCCAGCGACGCCGGCGCCGCGGCCGGGGTGCCCGGTTCGGCGTCAACCGGGACGATCACCGGCTTCTGCTTGATGAACAGGTCGCCCCGGATCCCGAGGCGCCGCAACTGCACGGAGGGAGGACATATCTTGCGCAGTTCGATCAGGAGAGGCTTCCACTCTATGCGGGACGAATGCCAGCCGCTCAACTCCTGCTGGAACCTCTTCTCCGTGGCCAGGTCTTCCTTCATCTTCAGCGACTTGCTGTACATCGGCTCCCGGAGCGTCCAGATGGCCCGCGCGGCCTCGAGATCCCTCTTGCCGGTCTCAAACTTGATGAAACTCAGCCCGCCGACAATCGACAGGACGGCCGCCACGGTGACAATGCTGAGCCGGATCGCGAACTTCACGCCGACGATGCCCTGCCGTCGGGCTTCGGTGGGCTTGAGGAGATTGACCCGGATGCTGTTCATCAGGACAGCACCCCCAGGCAGGCGCCCATCGCGGCGGCAAAGCGCGGCTCCTGCCCGGCCAGTTCTTCCGGGTACGCCCCTTCAGCCACCTGTACGGGTGCGAACGGGTTCCACACCTCGGTCTCAACGCCGGTCGCGGTCCGGATCTCTTCCGACCAATAGCGCGAGAGACTCGTGCCGCCCGAGAGGTAACACTTCTTGACCCGGCAGTCCTCCCTGCGCTCCACGAAGTCCTTGGAAATGGTCAGCTGCCGCAGAAACGGGTCCATCACCGCGCGCACGGACTGCGAGATGTCGAACGATCCGTCGGAGATGATGCCGCGCGCCGTGTCCCGGTCCACGTTCAGCTGCTGCTGCACCTTGGTGACGATGGTTTCCGAGCCCAGATCGAATTTTCGCACCAGCACGAGCACGCCCTTGTTGAAAAGGGCCATGAACGTCAGCCGGGCGCCCGCGTCGATCACGGCCACCGCATCCTGCTCGTGAGCCGCACCGGGCCCGTAGACGAACGCGGAAAGCGATGCAATCCCCGAAAGCTCCAGCGAGCATGGCGCCGGCGCGCCGACTTCCACCAGGCTCAGGACGGATTGGGCCTCCTTCTCCGGCAGGCCCACGACCAGGAGCTTTGTCTCCTGCTTGCCCTTGCCGGCCAACGCCACCGCGAAGCCGACACGGTAGTCCTGGCCGAGGCCCACGTGTTCGCGGACGCCGTCCTCGTCGATCTGCGCAGCACCCGCGCCCTGAAGGCTCAGGATACGCACGGAACTGCCGTCGCCGGACATGGCCAGAGCGGTGTAATTCGTGAGAAGGTTTCTTGGAAGCGTGAGGACGGGCTTTGCGGATTCGTCGCCCGTCTCCAGCGCGATCGCGGGCAGGATCGCGGCGCCGGTCACGACCAATCCATCCTTGGCCTTGTGCATCCGGATCGCCTTGATGCTGGTCGTGGCAATATCCAGCCGGATCACCTCGGCGGGACCCTTCCTCTGACCGCCCTTGAATGGAAACTCAAGACGCATCGGATTGCTGCAATTTTTAACGAGCGTGTTTAAAAATAGCAAGTTCTATGCCTACCGTCTCGCAAATTGGCGAGCGTGCAATAAAACGTGTCCGCGAGCCGTCAATTCGCGGGGATGAAGAACCGGCGCCGGTCGAAAAGAAACCGGAAGCTTCTCAGATGTCAGAAACAACAAAGCCGGAGGAAGAACGGTTTCAATATCCGCATCTCGATCGGAGATTGGAGAGGAACACCAACGTGTGGCCGCGGCTCTGCGAGCCGCGGGTCAAGAGGAAAGCCGCTCGTAGAGCGGCTGCCACACTCCAGAAAGAGAGGGCGCGCCCCGCTCGCGCGGGACGCGCCCTCACACAGGCAACACCAGAGGCGCGTACCTTACTTCTGCCAGGCGATCACGCCGACGCGATCGCCGGACGAACCGCTCCCGCCACCGCCGCCACCGCTGACCGGCGGAACCGGCGTCGAATTCTCGTAGGTCAACGCGCTCCACGATCCGCTGGCGTCAAAGTTGCCCTTGCAGATGATCGATCCCGTGACGTCTCCGCTGCCGCTCCGGTCGAAACTGAGCGTCCCGGATTTCCCGCCATAGATCAGGCCGTGGGTTTTTCCGCTGCCCGACTGGTCATTCTTTCCCGTCAGAGTGACAAAAGCCGGGTAGTTATTGACCTGGATCTGATCTCCGCTTCCGCTGATCTTGATGGCGCCGTTGGCGATGAAGCAGCCGACCATCCTGCCGGACCCGCTGATGTTGATGTCGCCCTCCGAGTACACAATGCCGCCGTTCGGTATAATATCCGACGAGCCTGAATAGGACTTCGACGACGTGAAATACTGTCCGTTGGCGATCGCCGCGGTCTTGAAGGCAGTTGCGTCGAAGTCCGGGATCGTGAGGGTAGGCGGAGTGCCGATGGTCTTGGACCCCGTGATCGCGGAGCCACTGGCTGTAATCACCGGCGCCCACGCGTTCCCCGTGATCTTCGTGGAACCCGTCAGCCAGATCTTCACGCAGGACGAGATGTTGCCGACCACCACCTTGCTGCCGGTCATCTTGAACTGGCCATTCGCGTGAATCTTGCTGGTGCCGACGTTCAGCGTGCCGCTCCCGCTCCAATTCATCGTGCCGCCTGCAGCGATGGCATACGTGTAAGCTCCGACCGCCGGGGGAACGCCGCTCGTGCCGCCGCCACCGCCCGTGCCCGCCTCGAAGTTCTGAAGGTCAACCGCCACAGACACGGTCGAGTTCCCGCGCCGGCCGACGCAGACGACCGCCGCCTTGTTCGTGCCGACCGCGGTCACCGTGGCGTCATACGTGCCGTCGCCGTAGGTCGTCAAAGGGAACCGCGAAGGATCCGTCCGGGCGGCGAAGTTCGTCTTCAGAAGGCTGTAGGCCTGATTGGCCCCGCCTTCGGCATACGCCTGCGCCTTCAGATAATCACGAACGCGTTGCGTGGCGAATGTTTGCTGCTTGGCTTCCTTGACCATATAGGCCCCGGTGCCAGCCACCAGGAGCATGACAATCATCAGGGACATCAGGGCGGCCCCGCGCTGCTGCTCGTGGTTTTGAGTTGCTGTGCTCGTTCTCATGGTACACCTCCTACTTGCCTGTGTTCCTTGGCTCTACCTCCGCCGATACAGTTGATGTCAGGACGTTGCTGCCGGTCGGCCCCGGCGTAAATCCGCGCACCCACTTGAAAATGGTCAGGTCGATGGTCACGCCGCGCTTGATGATGTTGCTGCCGTCCAGAAGAATTTCGAACACCCCGTTGCTCCGCGACTGGGCAATCGTTCCGCCGATGTCCGCCACGCGCGTCTCGCCGTTCCACTTGACGGTGAAATCCTTCAACGACGGCACGTAGTAGAGCGTGCTGTCTGCCCACATCAGGGCCTGCACCTGGACATAGCGCTTGCTGGAGGGATTGATCGCTCCGCCCGCGGTCATCGCCGTGACGTTCGACCAGGGCGTTGCGTCGGACATGTCCTCGGCGTTGCCCGTCCGCACCTTCATCTTCAGGGAGGTGCCGGCCGGCTTGTCCTCGTTCCACGTCAGCGTGGTGTACGTCGGAGCGGCAAGATGAGTGTCCACGATCTGCGACGTCCACGTGCCGTTGCTCGCGGCCAGGCAATGCACGTGCTCGACACCGTAGAGGTACGACGACACCTCCACGTTGGTCTTGCTGCTCCAATTCGCGGCACGCGCATCCGCCAGCGTCGGATACTCCGTCCCCGGGATCACGTAGCACCCCGGGGGAGTCGGGTTGGACGGATTGACCGGGCCCTGGAGCCACATGCGCGTATCGGATTTGTTATCTTCGGGGGCTACCAGGAAGGTCACGAGGTAGCTTTTCTCCCTCTCGATGTAGAGCGGCGAGGCGGGTTCCATGTAGGCATACCCACCCGAACCGATCATCCGATCGCCGGACAACTCAATGCCCGTGCCCACCGCGTCCGGTGAATAGTTGCTTTCAGACGCGCACTCCGCAACGTACGCGCCAAGAATATGGAACGGGTTGGAGTCGCCCCCGTAGATCCACAGGCAATGCATCAGGCCGCTGTTCTTGATTCCATTCCCTTCCAGCATGTTCGCGCCGCGAAGAAGGACACGGACGCAGGCGCCCGACAGGGCTCCGCCGGAGGTGTAGTTCCAGCCCGCGTCCAGCGTCTGGTCGGCCGCGTACCAATTCGTGGTGGGCGGCACGCAGCGGGCGACGTATGTCTTGGGAGACCACGCCGTCTCGAAGTCCACGCGCGCGTCGTCGCAGACCGACCCGTCCGCCCGGAAGTTCGTTTCCTCCCAGCGGTCGTTTTCCATGCTCAGCGTGAAGTATTGGCCGGTCAATGTCGCAGGGAAACTCATCTGGTAGCAGCCGTCCCAGGACCCCCCCATGTATTCGGCAACAGGCGTGGCGCCCACGCTCGCGCTGACGGTCTGCGCCTCGGCCTCGCGAGGCACGCCGCACGGGGACATCACAATGCTGTCGATGCCGATCTTGTACCCCGTGCTCGCCGCGTTCTTGCCCACGACCTTGAACGTGAGGCTGTGGGCGCCGGGCGTCAGCAAAGCAGACCCGAACAGCACGTCGTCATCGCGGTTGGGCAGCGGCCGGTACCCGTCATACTGTGCGCCCTTCCCGTAGATCTCCCAGTTGAACAGGTTCTTGAAGATCGGCACCGTGGTCGCCGTCGCCGAATCGAAGGTCGCCGACCCGTTGCCCACCGCCACCACGCTGTTGATCTGCGACTGCATCTCCGCGGGTGTCCGGTTCGTGTTCCGGGGATCGAACGTCGTCTTCCTCAGTTCGTTCGGCGTGCCGGCCCAGACGTGGTAAATGACCGTTTGGTCCCAGATGATCTTCCCGCTTCCGTCCAGCTCGATCAGGCCGTCGCCATTGTCGTCGCGGGCCAGCGGCATGCTGATGGCCGTGTAGGGGCCGACCCCTGCCGGGTAGTAATACATCTTGTCGATGGAGGAGAGGCGAAGGTCGGCGCGGATGCGCTCCATCGCCTTGCGCACGTCGATGTCCAGCTCGTTCTGCACAGCGTTCATCTTCTCGCCGCGGAACACGTACAGCCAGCCGCTGATCGCGGCAGACAGAGCGATGGACAGGATGATCACCGAGACCATCATCTCCGTCATCGTCCAGCCCGACATCGAATGGCCGTTCTTTTTCATGGGTTCACCAAATACTCGGTAAACAGAGTCCTGATCGTTTCGTTGTCCGGCGTGAACAGGCCGGTGTGGGGATTCCTGATCTTCACCGTAACGGTCACTTCCGTCAGATACCCCGACAGGCCATGGGCCGCCGCGTAGTTCGTGTCTACGACCGTTGTCCGGCGGAAGCGGCCCGCCGGATCCGGGTTTCCGTTGTCGTTCACGGTGAGGTCGGTTTCCGCCATGAGTTTGAGGTCGTTGTAGAGGAAGTTGCGCGCTCTCTCGAGGCGGTTCTTCGCGAGACTGATGGCAATGTAGTGTCGGCGCGCCGACCGGCTCAATTCAGCCGACTGGATGATCAACACGTATGAACTCGCCATCACCGTAAGTATCAACCCCGTCGCAATGACAACTTCGGTGAGCGTCATCCCGCGTTTGAACCTTCGACCTGTACGGATCCTCTTCATTTCCGCTCTCCGTGGGGCGCCTCTGCCTCCCAACCCCAATAATCCACCCGTAAATAAAGCACTTTCCGTGCCTTGAATGCGGGCATTTCGTACACGGCTTTCCTTGCTAGGGAAATCGTACACATTGGCCCGAAAAAGGTTTAGGAACGGTCTGAAAACACTCATTTCTTGCTCCTTTTTTGCAAAAATGAGAAGCGATCCGGGGTACGGATGCCTGATAAACACAAGCCCGGAGACGCGTGCGCTTCCCCTGTCCCCCATTTTTCACGCGCTCGAATAGCGATGCAAGACAAGAATCGAGCCACGCACGTCATTCATCCGGAGCGCGCAACTTGAAGCCCCTCTTCGCCGAGCGGAGGCCAAGCCGCCGCTCGTGGTGAACCTTCGCGGCGAACCGCACTCCAAGCTCGCAAGACGGCCCATCGTGATTCTCCTAGATTATTGCATCTGTTCGTGAATAATCTGGCTCAGCACTTGCTCACCGTGTACAAGGCTGAAGAAGGAAGATGATGCGTCGCTTTCAATTCATATCCTTGATCGTGTGCTGTGTTGTGCTTTCCGCGGGAGCCCAGGAAGAGCCGCCCGCGCCGCGACCCGGGCAAGCCGTCGAATCATTGCCAGGCGAACCGCCACAGCAGATTGAACTCGCTGTTCCGCCCAACGGCGCACCGTCGTCCGAACCCGTCGCCGAGGAGCCCGCCGCTATTCCCGCGGGAACCAGAGATCCGTTCTGGCCCGTGGGATATGTCCCTCCGGTCGAGAGCAAGGTCGACCGATCTTCGTGGACAAACACGGGGCCCGCTGAAGTGGTCGAGACAAAGATCCAGCCGCCGCAGTGGGACCTGGCACTCAAGTCGCTGACGATCAAAGGCGTCATGAAAGCCCCCTCGGGCTACATGGCGGTGATCAACGGGCAGGTCACGAGCGAGAACGACACGGTGTCCACCCTCTTCAGGGGCCGCACCTATTCGTGGCGCGTCGCGAAGATCGGCAAGGAAGGCGTACGATTCGAGCGGTTGGAACTCGCGCAGTAGCGTGTGGCAGCCGCTCTGCGAGCGGCTTCTTCCCGATCAGCGGCTCGTAGAGCCGCTGCCACACTATCGGATTACAGCTCCAGGTTTGCCTTCGGGTCGTTCGTGGGCACTTTTGAAATCACGCCGCAGTCGTTTCCGGGCACCATGACTCCTTCATACGCGATCCCGTTCCCGACAGCCCTGTTGCCGATGATGGTGTGGCCCGAGGTCACGGCACGAATTCCCCACTGATTGCTCACCACCGTGTTGCCCTCGATACGACAGTCCTCCCCGGCGACATACACGCCGGCGGCGCCGTTGCGCTCCGCCGTGTTGAACTCGGCACGGGACCACTTCGCCATCCAGATGCCGTGGTGGCTGTTGTCTGCAACGACATTCTCCCGAACGACCGAAGAACCCATTTCACGTATTCCGGAACTCGGGTCGGCGCCGCCCCGGCAATTGCGAACATCGCAGTCCGTAACATTGCATCCGGAATCGGCCAGAACCCCGTAGCAGGAGCCGCTGGTGGAAATGCTCCGAACCGTGCAGCCTCTGACGACGGAGTTGGAGCCCGCGCGAATCCCGTAGGCGAACAGGTCGCCGGTCACGTCCGAAACCTCGCAGTCCAACACCTGCGACCCGGCGTACCCATAGATGCCGTAGCCCGTGCGCGCCGGCTCGTTGGACCGCACCAGGCAGGAGATGATCGTGCTGCTGTCGCCGCAGAGGATGCCCTTGCTGTTGCCGATCGCTGCCACGTTTTCGATCCGGTCGGCGCCCCCTTCCGCGTACACCGCGTACTTGCCGTCGCCCCGCCACCCGCTCAGCGATGCGTTGGCGAGCATGAAGAAACGGTTGGTCGCGTCCTGCACGACCCCGTGTCCGCTTCCCTCGCCCGGACCTTGGATGCTGAACCCGAAGCAGTCGATCCCCACCCGGTTCGCCTTCACGACGATCCCGTCCGCTCCAGGCGTCTCAAGCACAAGATTCGTCGTCAGGTAGTAGAACCCCGACGCCGTGATTGTGAACGGCAGGTTCGTGATCTCCGTCTCGGGAATGTCGTCCACCGAGGCATAGCCCTCGGCCTCCATCCGCGGCGCGCCCGCGTCCTGCGCAAAAGCCGCGAATGCGGAAAGCAAGAATGCGGCGATGATTCTCATGGCGCAATACTTACACCCGACACGAGTGGATTGTCCAAGAAAAGATGTTAACCACGAAATACGCGAAACACACGAAAACAGAAACAAATTCGTCCAAGCGTTGGACACTTCTTCCTTTCGCGTATTTCGTGTGTTTCGTGGTTAATCATTTCATCACAACCCAGTAGATCGCCCAATTCACGGCGAGGCTGTAGAGCGAGGAGAACGCGTCGTCGATGGTGATCCCGAGCCCGCCGGGCAGGCGCTGAAGCTGCCGCGCCGGGAACGGCTTCAGGATGTCCATCGCGCGGTTGGTCACGAACGCGACGGCCAGCATCCAAGGCTCGAGCGGAAGCCCGATCATGCAGAGCGGAAACGTCAGGTACTCGTCGGCCACCACCGGGTGCGGGTCTTTCGTCCCAAAGTGTTTTTCGCCGGCGGTGCAGATCGGAATGGCGACCGCCGTAAGGACTGCGGCGACCGCCGCCTGAAGCCACCACTGCGGCAGACTGTGGTTGATCAAGCACGCGATCAACACGCCCGGAATCGTCCCCGCCGTCCCCGGCGCAACCGGGCTCAGCCCCAGGCCGAAGCCCGTGGCCAGCCACACCATCATCTTCTGCGCGAACCTTCTCACATTCTGACCTCTGATTTCTGACTTCTGACCTCTGACTTCACTCCCCCGCATCGAACTGCACCTGCATCATCTGCCCGTCGGACCGGAGCCATGCGTTGCACGTTTGGAGCGGAGCGATGGAGTCGATCCACGCCTTGGCCTCGTTGATCTGCTGGCGGACGGCCAGCGTGCCTTTCGCGTCCTCGAGCAGAAGCTTGAGCGAGTACGTCGTGAGCGCCAGCCGGATGGTCTTCCCGCCCCGCACGAGGTCAACGCGCGCAAAGCAGGGCGCGGGCACCGAATCCATGTCCTTCTTCCAGCGGGGCTCCCCGCCCCGCGGATCGTCCGGCTTCTGCTTGATGCGGGCGACCAGCGTGCTGAGGCTGCCGAGATTGCTCGAAAGAAGCAGCCACTTGCCGCAGATGGCGTACGCGGGCTTCTCCTCCAGCGTCAGCGTCGAGTAGAAATTCGACGCGGTGTTCTCGACGGCAAAAACGGTTCCGCCGTTGGCATACACCTCGCGCGGGATCAGCCCCCAGCGGTACTTCGCGTTCAGCCGGTCGAGAGCCTGCCGCATCCACACAAGCGTGTTGGTCGTGTCTTCCACGGGGATTCCCGCGAGGACCGCCGGCACCTTGATCCCCTTGATCCTCCCGCTGAACTCGTCGCCCAGCACGGCCGCCATGACGGTCCCGGCCTTCTGCTCCCGGATCAACTCCCCGAAGATCCGCATCCACGCCGGGTTGCCCGAATCCTCGATCAGCGGCAGCACCATCTGCGAGCGGACCAGGCCGATCGCCAGCGGGAAATCGCCGAGGAGCTGCTCGAGGCTCTCGGTCTTGATCTTCGTCGTCGCGGTCTGCGCAAACCGGAACGGGTCCTCGCCGCACGCCTGCCCCTTCACGGCGGTCGGCGTCAGCGAACTGAACTCGTACGAAAGCGCGTCCGGGCCGAACGAATCCTGCGGGTTCAGGCCGGCCAGATCCACCCAGCCCCGGTCGGGCGCCTGCGGGTCCGAGCACCACGGCCCCGTCGAGGGAAAGCCCGCCTTGTCCGCCAGCGCGGGCAGCAGGCCATCGTACGTGTCGAGAACGTCGTGGATCGCGGACGTGTCGCGCGACAGGCAGCCGACCAGCATCCCCTCCACGAACGAGATGGTCAGCGTTTCGCCGGACTTGAGCCCCGCGTCCTTCACGATCCAGCAGAACCGGCCGCGGTACGGGCTGAGGCGGACGAAGCCCGGCACGCGCCCGAGCAGCAGGCTCCAGCGAAGCCGCTGGCTGTCGCCGCCGAGCCAGCTCGCGAAGACCCAGACGGGCCTGCCGTAGTCGCCGAGCACCGGCACGTGCGCCAGCACGACGTCCTTCGAGGCGAGCCGCTTCAGCCAGTATGCGGACTCCGGGTCCTTCCCGAAATCCTCCAGCTCCGCCGGCCGGATGCCGAGCGAGCTGAACAGCGACTGGGTCAGCGGATTCTTCGAGAACGAGCCCCAGCGCGCCGCCAGGTCGCGGTGCGCGCTGACGAAATTCGCGTGGGCGGGAATCGCGCGGTACAGGTGCCGCGGCGTGTACGGCACGGCTAGGATCCACCAGACCGCGAGCGCGGCGAACGCAAGGACCAGCAGCCAGAAGAACGGTGAACGACGGCGACTCATGCCTTCAGGCTCCCGACCAGCTCGGTGATGCTCTTCAGGCCCTGCCGGGCCAGGTACTCCTCCATGCCCGCGATGACGGACATGGCAGTCGAAGGCTCCGTGAAATTCGCGGTGCCGACCGCCACCGCGGTCGCGCCGGCGATGATGAACTCAAGAGCGTCCGCGGCGCTGGAGATGCCGCCGATGCCGACGATCGGGATCTTCACGGCCCTGGCGGCCTCCCAGACCATCTTCACCGCGATCGGCTTGATCGCCGGCCCGCTCAGGCCGCCCGTCACGTTTCCAAGCTTCGGACGACGCGCTTCGATGTCGATCGCCATCGCGGGAATCGAGTTGATCAGCGAAATCGCGTCGGCCCCGGATTCCTCGGCGGCCTTCGCGAACGTCTTGATCCCGGCAATGTCCGGCGCGAGTTTCGGGATCAGCGGGAGCTTTGTTTTTGCGCGGACGGCCGCGACCACGCGCTTGAACATGTCGAGGTTCGAGCCGAACGTGCAGCTGCCTTCCTTGATGTTCGGGCACGACACGTTGACCTCGAGGCCGGCCACGCCGTCCACGGCATCAAAGCGCTCCGCGACGTACGCGTAGTCCTCGATCGTCCGCCCCCAGATGTTGACGATCACCGGCACGTCGAACTTCCGCAGGAACGGCATGTACTCGTTGACGAATCCGTCCACGCCCGGGTTCTGGAGCCCGATCGCGTTGATCAGCCCGCTGGCCACCTCCACCGTGCGCGGCAGCGGATTTCCGCGCGCCGGCTGGGGGGAAATCCCCTTCACGACGATCGCGCCCAGGCGGTTCAAATCCACGAGGTCCGCGTACTCCGGGCCGTAGCCGAACGTGCCCGACGCGGTCATGACGGGGTTCTTCATCTTGATCCCGCCGAGGTTGATTCGAATATCTGGTTTCGCGCTCATAACCGTTCGAAACTTGAAACTTGAAACTTGGAACCTGGAACCTGGAGCTTCATTCGTTCCAAACTACGCTCCTGCTCTCAAACACCGGCCCTTCCTTGCACACCCGCTCCCACGCCCAGCCGCCGTCCGGTGTCGCGATCTTCTGGACGCAGGTCAGGCACGCGCCGACGCCGCACCCCATCTTGTTGTCCATCGAAAGCCACGCGGTCCAGTTCCCGCGGATCGCCCGGTCGCCGACGGCCTTCAGCATTCCGTTCGGCCCGCACGCGAAGAACTCGGGCGCGCGGACGTTCAGTTCCTTCTGGAGCCACGGCTCGAGCGCGTCAGTCACCAGCCCTTTGACACCCATCGACCCGTCGTCCGTCGAAATTTCGACGTGCCAGCCCAGCGTTGTGAATTCGTGGACGCAGAGAATGTCCGCGGCCGAACGGCCGCCGAAGAAGGCCACGCCTTTGACCGGCGAATTCTTCGCGACGAGATACAGCGCGGCCATGCCGTAGCCGCCGGCGACGAGGACGGGAAACTTGTCCTTCGCGGGCGCCGGGAACCCGTGTCCCAACGGCCCGAGCAGGCTGACGATCTCGCCGTCGCGCAGCGCCTTCATCGCGGCGGTGCCGCGGCCGACGTCCTTGTACAGGATCGACAGCGTGCCGCCGTCCGCCTTGTAGACGCTGAACGGCCGGCGCAGGACCGCCGAGTCGAGATGCGGCACGCGGAGATGCACGAACTGCCCCGGCTGAATCTTCGGGGCGATCGACGGCGCGGCCATCACCAACAGGCGATACCCGCCCTGGATTTCCCGTTGCTGCAGCACCTTGGCGTTTTCAAGAAGCATCAAAACATCCCTCTCTCGCGCTGAGTTGCGAAGTGTGGGGTTTTTGGGGAGAGGCGTCAAACCAAACAATCGTCCTCGTCCTCGAACTCGTCGTCGTCCTCGCGTGCGGGCAACTCGAGGACGAGACCGAGGACGACGACGAGGACGAGCACGATTCCATTTACCCGCTGAAATGCTCGTACCCGGCGTCCTTCAGCGACTTCTTTTTCCCGGCCGCATCCACGATCAGGATTCCGCCCGGCTTGTCCGTGATCCGGCCGACCGCCGTGCAGGGCAGCTCGAACACGTCTTTCCAGGACGACTCGAACAGCGCCTGCTTCTCGGACGCGACGGTGAACAGCAACTCGAAGTCCTCGCCGTCGAACAGCGCGTGCTCGAGCGGCGTGCGCCCGGACTTCGTCTTCCGCGCCGCATCGGAAACCGGAACGGCGTCCGCCGAAATTTCCGCGCCGACCTTGCTCATCTCCAGGATGTGCCCGAGGTCCGTCGCGAGCCCGTCGCTGATGTCGATCATCGAGTTCGCCCATTGGCACTCGCGGAGCCACAAGCCCTCCTCGAGGCGCGGATCGAACGTGAGATGCTTGCCGGCCAGGCTGCCGCCGAGAGCGCCGGTGACGTAAATCACGTCGCCGGCCCGCGCGCCCGAGCGCAACACCGCGGAGTGCTTTGGAATTTCGCCGACGCCGAAAACGTGAAGCTGGAGTTCGGGCCCGCCCGCCATGTCGCCGCCGACGATCGAGAGCCCGTATTTGTCCGCGAGCTTCGCCGCGCCCTTGTACACGCCCTCGAGCCGCGCGAGCGGCATGTCGCGGTTGGCCACCACGTCGATCAGCGCCCACAACGGCTCGCCGCCCATCGCCGCGAAATCGCTCAGCACGCGCCCGATCGCCTTGTGCCCGACCTGCTCCGGCGACGCATCGGGAAAGAAGTGCGTGCCCTCGATCACCGAATCCGACGTCAGAAGAAAGTCCTTGTGGCTGCCCTCGACGGCCACGACGGCGACGTCGTCGCCTATCCCGACGCGGACGTCCGCGCGGCCCGGCAGCAGCTTCGCCAGCCGCCGGATCACTTCCCGCTCGCCCAGTTGATGGAGGGTGGTCATGACACCATCTCTTTCAATGTTCTCCCAAACGGCGGCTTCGCGATCCCCTTCTCGCACACGATGGCCGTGATCAGCTCCGCCGGCGTCACGTCGAACGCGGGCGAGTACACCTTCACCTGTTCCGGCGCGGTCAGCTTGCCGAATCCTTTTGTCACCTCGACCTTGTCGCGGTGCTCGATCGGGATGTCCTTTCCCGACTTGAGCGAGAGGTCCCACGAGCTGGTCGGCGCGAGAACGTAGAATGGAATCTTGTGCGCGCGGGCCGCGACGGCGACGCCGTACGTGCCGACCTTGTTCGACGTGTCGCCGTTCGCCGCGATCCGG
>CAYQYB010000015.1:0-22740 GCA_964421535.1 uncultured Verrucomicrobiota bacterium
AATGGAGCTGCAACGAGAAGACCGCCATGGAGGCGGCGCTGGGCATGTCGTATGCCGGCAAGCGGGCGATGGTCTGCATGAAGCACGTCGGGCTGAACGTCGCCTCCGACGCGTTCATCAACTCCGCGATCACCGGTGCGAACGGCGGGCTGGTGGTCGTGGTCGCCGACGATCCGTCGATGCACTCGAGCCAGAACGAGCAGGACAGCCGCTTCTACGGCGCGTTCGCCCAGATTCCCTTTTTCGAGCCGTCCAGCCAGCAGGAGGCGTACGACATTGTCTACTCGGCGTTCGACCTCTCCGAGCGGCACAGCGTGCCGATCCTGATCCGCCTGACGACGCGGATGGCGCACTCGAGGGCGGACGTGACGCGGCGCGCGGCGCGTCCTCTGGACCAGAAGCCGCTGAAGCTTCCGTCCGACCCGCGCCGGTTCGTTCTGCTTCCCGCGATCGCCCGGCGCAACTACGCCGAGCTGCTGGTGAAGACCAAGTGCTTTGAGGAGGAGGCCGAGCACTCCGGCTTCAACGTTCTGGAGGACGGGCCGGACCGCAGCCTCGGTATCGTGGCGTGCGGCATTGCTGTGAACTACATTCGCGAAGTGTACGGGCCGAAAATTCCCCACCCGATGTTCCGGCTGGTTCAGTACCCGGCGCCGAAGCGCAAGCTGGCCAAGCTGATGCAGTCCTGCAAGACGGTGATGGTGTTCGAGGACGGCTACCCGTTCGTCGAGGAGTTGCTCCGAGGCGTGGGCGGCACGCCGTGCGCGATCAAGGGGCGGCTGGATGGAACGCTGCCGCGCGCGGGCGAATTGGATCCGAACAACGTCGCGCGCGCGCTGTCGCTGGTGTCGCAGCCCGCGACGGACGCCCCGCCGGAGATCATTCCCCGGCCGCCGATGCTGTGCCCTGGTTGTCCGCACGCGAACATGTTCCAGTACCTGCACGATGCCGTCGCCGCGTATCCGGGCGCTCGCGTGTTTTCCGACATCGGCTGCTACACGCTGGGCGCGCTGCCTCCGTACGACGCGATCAACTCCTGCGTGGACATGGGGGCGTCCATCACGATGGCCAAGGGCGCGTCCGAGGCGGGCGTGCATCCCGCGATCGCCGTGATCGGCGACTCCACGTTCACGCACTCGGGCATCACGGGACTGCTCGACATCGTGGAGGACAAGTCGTCGGTGACGGTGATCATCTCGGACAATCTGACGACCGGCATGACGGGCGGGCAGGAGAGCCCGGCGGCCGGCCGACTGGAGCAGATCTGCGCGGGGATCGGCATCGAGCCGACGCACCTTCATATCATCGAGCCGCTCCCGTCGAACCATCAGTCAAACGTGGAGCTTCTCAAGAGGGAGCTGGAATACAACGGCCCGTCGGTCATCATCTCGCGGCGGCCCTGCATCCAGACCGGAAAGCGGTCCGGGTAGAACATGACGCTGCAAACACACCAGGACATCATCATTGCCGGAGTGGGCGGGCAGGGCATCCTGACGATCTGCGCGATCATCGGAGGCGCCGCGCTGGCCAAGGGATTGCGCGTCAAGCAGTCGGAGGTCCACGGCATGGCCGTGCGCGGCGGCGCGGTCGTCTCGCACCTGAGGCTGTCGACCCAGCCGATCGCGTCCGACCTGATCCCGCTCGGGTCGGCGCACATCATCCTCTCGATGGAGCCGATGGAGGCGCTTCGCTATCTTCCCTACGCCCGCCGCGACGCCGTCCTGGTCACCAGCCGGAACCCCGTGAAGACGGTCGCCAGCTATCCCGACGAGAAGGTGATCGAGGCCCGGCTCAAGGAGTGGCCGCACACCGTCATTCTCGACGCCGAGAAACTCGCGCGGCAGGCGGGGACCGTGCGCGCCGTGAACAGTGTCATCCTTGGCGCCGCGTCGGCGTTCCTCATGGTGCCGGAGGCGGATATGCGCGGCTACGTGGAGCAGTTCTTCGAGCGCAAGGGCCGCGACATCGTCGACAAGAACCTCGCCGCGTTCGACATGGGCCGCGTGGTGGCCAAGTGAGTCCAAAGTCGAAAGTCCAAGGTCCAAAGTCGTCGGACAACACTTTAGACTTTGGACTTTGGACTTTGGACGTATACTTCACCTGTGATTCCTGATCTCCAATCCAGCATCCTCTGCGACGATGTCCGGCAGGAGCGCAACGGCAAGTTCATCCTGATCGGGCTGTTCGACGCGATCGGCGCGCCGGCGTTCCCCTTGATCTATCCGCGGCTGTTCATGGTGACTCGCTGGTGCAGCGGCGAGGGGAAGTTCCAGCAGCGCACGCGGATTCTCAGGCCGGACGAGACGTCCGTGCTGGTCGAAGGGAAGGATATTCCGGTCCAGCTCTCCGGTTCGGAAGCGACGGCGACCAACGTCGAGGCCTTCATGAATGTTGCGTTCAAGGAGGAGGGGACGTACTGGATCGAGATCCTTCTGGATGGCGATCTGAAGATCCGCTACCCGCTTCGCGTCAGCAAGGTGCAGCCGCCTCCTCAGCCCGGCCCGGCCGCGGGCTAGATATTCTCGGATTCCACGAGCCGGATGGTCTTCGGCTTGGACATTTCGGCCATCAGCTTGTCCGATTCCTGCAGGTGGGTCTTCAGCGCCATGAGCGTCTGTTTGAATTCGTCGGAAACCGCCACGCCCTTGAGTGTGTCATCCACCGCCTGCTGCAGGCGGAAGATCTTCTGAATCTCTTTTTCGAGTTCGGCGATCTTCGCGAGCTGTGCGGTGAGTCCGGCGCTCGCGGCCTGGAACTTCTCGTTGTGCTCCGCCAGCACGGTCTTCATGTGCGCGGGCAGCGTGCCCAGGGCCTTGTCCATGCCCTGGCTGTGCGTCACGAGCATGCCCTTCATCTTCTCCGCGTTCGTGCTCAGGCCGTTGGTCAGGTCCGTGACGACCGTGGCGAGCGCCTTCTCCGTGTCCTTCAGATCCGTCGTGGTCGCGGTGGCCGCGCTCATCCACTTCTGAACCAGCTGGGACTGGCTTTCCGTCAGCATCTTCTGGAGCTTTTCAACCTCGGCCGCGGCGCTCGAGATGATGCCCTCCACGGCCTTCTTCATGGCCGCCGCGGTCTGCTCGGGCTGGGGAACATGGTCCTTGAACGCCTTGTCGATCGCGTTGCCCAGCACGCCGCCCAACTCGGCCGCCGTGATCGCCGTCTGCGGGAGGTTCGGCGCGAGCTTCGTCAGCAGGTGGTTCTCGATGTAGCTGTCGGCCTTGCTGACCACCATCTGCCGCGCGAGCGCGACAAATCCGAGCGCGAGCAGGGCGCCATACGTCAGCCAGTGCTGTCCGCCGACGCCGAGCGCGACGGCGAGAAGCATGAGGACGAAAACGATACCGGCCCGCATCGGCGCCCGCGCACGCAGGCTCTGCTGGGCCGCGAGTTCCGTGACCTGCCGCGCGCTGCCCCCGGCGCTCCAGGCGTCCAGCAGGTTGCGGCAGCGAACCGTGAATGCGCACTTGCCGGTCAGCGTGGCCGCGTGTTCCTTGACCCCGGCTCGATCGGCGACGTTGAGGATGGACGGAATCGGGTCGCGCTTCAGGGAAACGGCCTTGATGAGGATGTCGAGCGCCTGGATGATCAGGTACAGCCACGCGAAGCCCAGGCTGACGGCCATCATGATGTTGGAGATGCGCTCGGCCACATCCTCGCTGTTGAGCAGGTCGCAAGGAAGAGCACCCAACGCAAGAGGCAAGCCGCTCTGCACCTGACAGAACAAGTTGTTCAGCATCATGGGGGACCCCCTCGAAGTGTTGTTGTACGGCGACAATAATAGGGATATGCCGCGAGATTGTCAAAGGCGTCGAACCCCGGCTATGATCCCACGCCTTGTGAAAAACCGGATGCAAATTGCCGTATTCCTGCTGACCGCCGCGGCGTTTTTCCAAGGATTGGAACTTTTCGCGGCCGATTTTCCAACCCTTGGAAAACTGCGGCTCGCGAGCGTTCCGGGCGGCTCGTTTGTCATGGGCAGCCGGGAGGGAGGTCCTGGCGCCGAGCCCCGCGAGGCCGGGGTCGGCGGCTTCAGGATCGGCCGGTATGAAGTGACGGTCGGCGAGTTCGCCGATTTCCTGAACGCAGCCGGCGTAACGAACTGGCCGGGCTCGCCGCAGATCGCGAAACATGCTTCCGGCCACTCCGCGCGCTGGCTTCGCGGATCGGAGCCGGTTGCGTTTGTGAGCCTGGCCGACGCGGAGCGCTACTGCCGCTGGCTGTCGGAGCAGACGGGCGAGACCGTTCGGCTTCCGACGGAAGCGGAGTGGGAATACGCCGCGCGCGGCGGAATCCGGCACGCGCGCTACCCGTGGGGATGGGGCGATCCGCGCGGGCGGGCGTGCTTTGACGCCGAGAAGGTCCGCCGGGCGGGTTCGTACGAGGCAAATCCTTTTGGACTGTACGATATGGCGGGAAATGTGTTCGAGTGGTGCGGTTCGTGCGAGGAGGGGCGCGCGCCGGCGCGCGGCGGAAGCTGGGCGGAGAAGGATCCCAAGTTCCTCCGGGTGTTTCACAGGGCGCTGTTTGCGTGCGACTACCGGGACGCGGACGTCGGGTTTCGCGTGCTGGTTGAGGATCGGGCGGCGGAATGAAATACAGGCTCAAACATCTGGTCGAGTACGGCTTCCTGCGCGGCCTCACGTTCGTGTTCGGCATCCTGCCGTATCGGGCCTGCCTTTCCATCGCGTGGCTGCTGGCGCTGTTGAGCTACGGCCTGTTGGGCTCCATCCGGCGCAGGACCCGCGCGCGCCTGCGGCAGGTCTTCCTGAAGAGGTTCAGCGAGCGCGAGCTTTCCGGCATTGCGTGGCGCGCGTGGCGCAACCTGTTCTTCAACGGCGTGGAGGCGATGCGCGTTCCGTCGGTGACGCCGGAGTGGATCCGGAAGGTGGTTGGCGACGAGGGATCGCAGGCCGTCTGGAAGGAACTCAAGGAAGGGCGGGGCGTCGTGGTGGCCGTGTGCCACATGGGCAACTGGGAACTGGCGGGCGTCGCCGCGTGTCTCAAGGGCCTGCCCATGCTGACCATCGCTCGCCGCCAGAAGAACCCGCTGACCGACGCATTCCTGACCCGCATGCGAGAGAAGACGGGCCTCCACGTGATTTACCAGGGATCCAAGACGTTGACCGGGATTGTCCCTGCGTTGCGTTCGGGCAAGGTGCTGGCGATCCTGCCCGACCTGCGCGCGAAGACGGACAGCGTTCGCGTGAACTTCCTCGGCGTCGACACCGATCTGCCGGTCGGCATGGCCCGGTTCGCGCGCGAGGCCGGCGTGGCGATCATCCCCCAGCTTGTGCTGAGGCTCGGGTGGGGCCGCCATTTCTGGAAGGCGTTCGAGCCGATCTCCCCGGATCCGTCTCTCGACGAGAGGGAAGACTGGCGCCGAATGACGCAGTACGTGATGGACTGCTTCAGCCACGCGATCCGCGAGCATCCGGACCAGTACTTCTGGTTCAACAAGAGGTGGGTGCTGGGGGAGGAGGCGGCCGCTTCGCGGGAACGTCGAACGCTGAACGTCGAACGCTCAACATCGAAGTAGGACAACTTCGGCGTTCGGTGTTCGGCGTTTCCGGTCCTCAGTCTTCCGGCGCGGTCGGTTCCTCGCGGCGCTCCAGCCGCGTTTTCGCCAGGATCAGGAACAGGCACCCGAACACCAGCACGAGCCCGCCGATCCACTGCAGGTGTCCAAGCCGCTCGCCGAGCGTGAAGAACGCGAACACGGACGTCGCGAACGGAATCAGCAGGAGCGACCCCTCCGACGTGATCGGTCCGAGCGCGTGGATCGCGCGGTAGAACAGCACGTGGCCCAGCGCGATGCCCGCGATCGCGGAAATCCAGACGAGCACCCAGAGCCACGCCTCCATGTGCAGGATCGGCTTCCAGTTGCCGACGGCGAACATGATCGCCAGCAGGCAGGGCGCGGCGTAGAGGCTGACGACGCCGAACGCGAGGCGGACGGGATACCCGCTCATGAACTTGCGGACGAGCACGGAGTAGAGGCCCCAGAACGACGCGGTCACCACGAGCAGCAGCATGCCGCGCGCGGAAGTGGATGTCGTGCCGAGGCCGCCGATGTACATGGCCACAAGACCGGCCAGCGTTCCCGCGACGCCGGTCCAGAAAAGCGGATCGCGCGCGAGCGGACGCTCCTCGCGCAGCATCATGAAGCCGAAGAGCGTGACGAACAGGAAAGAGCTGCGGCTCACGAAGTTGATCACCGTGGCGTCGTTGAAATACGGCGTCAGGCCGAAGAGCACCTGGCCCACGGCATGACAGGCCGCCGGCGGAATGGCGTCTTTCCAGATGTTTCGACCCGCGGGCACGTCGCGCCGGTGCCGAAGGACGAACGGCAGCCAGAAGAGCGCGGCGAAGGTGTAGCGGAGGCCGTTGACGGTCCACGCGTCGAGGATGTGCGTGAAGTACTTCAGGAGAAGTGGAACGCTCGACCAGAAAAGGATCGCCGTTCCCAGCGCGGCGAGCGCGGGACAGAGGCGGCAGTCGGTTTTGGCGGTTTCGCCGGACATGCGCGCAACTTTTGCGAATGGCGGGGCCAAAGTCAATGGAGGGGTGGGTCACCGGTGGTATTGACAAACCCGCATCGCTTCCCTAGTTTTTCCCGCTGTTCTTACGGGTGGCTGGATAGCTCAGATGGCAGAGCAAGGGACTCATAAGCCCTGGGTCGTCGGTTCGATTCCGACTCCAGCCACCATTTTCCCGCCCTTTCCTGTTCGCCCGCGCTTGTTCCCCGCATGCGAAACTGGTAAGTCATTCGCGAGAGGTTCGGACTGATGCTGACGTCTCTTCGCGTAAAGAATCTGGCGCTCGTGGAGAATATCCGGGTCGATTTCAGGCCCGGGCTGAACGTGATCACGGGTGAGACCGGCGCGGGCAAGTCCATCCTGATCGGCGCTCTCAACCTCTTGCTCGGCGACCGCGCCGACCGCGCGCTGATCCGGTCCGGCGAGGATTCCTGCGGAGCCGAAGCGATTTTCCACCTGGCCGATTCGTCAGATGTCGATGCCGTGCTCGAGGAGTGCGGGCTGAACCCGTGCGACGAGGGTCAGCTTATCGTCCGCCGCATCATCAAGGCGTCGGGCTCCAGCCAGAACCTGGTCAACGACAGCCCGGTGACGCTTCAGGCCATGAAGCGGATCGGAGAGCTTCTCGTGGACATGCACGGGCCGCACGACCACCAGTCCCTGCTGAGCCCCGAGTTCCAGATCGACCTGCTCGACGCGTTCGGCCACCTGTGGGACGAGCGCGCGGCCTACGAGGAAGTGTTCCGGAAGATCCAGGCGCTGGAGGAGAAGCGCGCCGCCCTGCAGGGCCTGGGCGAGAGCGTGGAAGAGCAGATCGACCTGCTGAAGTATCGCGTGAAGGAAATCGAGGAGGCCGCGCCCGTCGAAGGGGAGGTAGAAAAGGTTCAGCAGGAGCATGTGATGGTCGGCAATGCCCAGCGGATCCTCGAGTTGAGCGGCGGCGTGCTGAACGCGCTGTCGGAGGGCGAGGGGTCGGCGTTCGACGCCCTGGCGGGCGCGCAGAAGAGCCTGGAGGAGCTTTCGCGGCTGGTTCCCGATGCGAAAGGCTGGCACGAGGAGGCTCAGGCCGCGGCCGTGCGCATCCAGGAGCTGTGCGCGGCGATTCACGGCATGGCGGATCGCGTGGAAGGCGACCCGGCGCGGCTCGACTGGCTGGACCAGCGGCTCGCGACATACCAGCGGCTGAAGAAGAAGTACGCGCCTACCGTGGCGGAGATTCTCGAGATTCTGAGGCAGTCGAAGGAACGCCTGCGAACGCTCGAAACGCGCGGCGAACAGCTCGCGGCGCTTGGCGTGGAAATGGGGAAGGCGAAGGAAGTTCTGACGAAGAACGGAACAGCGCTCAGGAAGAAGCGGCAGGGCGTGGCGGTCAAATTGGCGGAGGCGGTCACCCGCGAGCTGCGCGCGCTGGGCTTCAGCCATGGCTCGTTCTCGGTCGAGCTGCGCGACGCGGAGCCGAAGCTGTCGGGACTGGATGATGTTGAGTTCGGGTTCGCCCCGAATGTCGGCGAGCCGATGAGGCCGCTGCGGGCCATCGCGTCGAGCGGCGAAATCTCGCGCGTGATGCTGGCGACAAAGGTTGTTCTCGCCGCGCATGACCGGATTCCCGTGATGGTCTTCGACGAAATCGACGCGAACGTCGGCGGCGAGATGGGCAACGCCGTCGGCCGCAAATTAGCTGAGGTGGCGAAGAAGCACCAGGTCATCTGTATCACGCACCTGCCGCAGGTGGCGGTCTTCGGCGCCAACCACCTCGCGGTGGCGAAATTCGTACGCGACGGCCGCACGTCCACGGAAGTCCAGCCGCTTGCCGAAAAAGCCCGCGTCGAGGAAGTGGCCCGGATGCTGGGTGGACGGGATCTCACGAGCGTCACGCTCAAGCACGCCCGGGAAATGATCGAAAGCGTTTCGGGATAAGAATGCACCGCTCGCTCAAAAAACGATTCGGCACGCCCGAGGCGGTGCCCCGCTTGCGGATCATCTGCGAAACGATCGGGCCTGGAAAGGCTGCCCTGCTGCAGTTGATCGCGGAGACCCATTCCATCAGCGAAGCCGCCCGGCGGATGAAGATGAGTTACAAGCGCGCGTGGCAGTTGATCGAGGCGATGAACGGATGCTTCCGCGAGCCGCTGGTCGAGACGACGACGGGCGGGAGCAAGGGCGGCGGGTCGCAGTTGTCGCGGGTCGGGAAACAGGTCCTGTCGCTGTACCAGACGATTTATGCCAGGAGCGTGAAGAGCGGGGCCCGCGAATTACGCCGGTTGCACGGCCTGCTGAAGCCGGTGGCCTAGATACCGCCGCGCCGCAAGCCGATCATTTCCGCCAGGATGGACACCGCAATTTCCGCGGGCTCGAGTGCGCCGACGGAGAGCCCGATCGGGCCGCGAATGATGCTCAGTTCTTCCGTCTTGAAGCCCATCTCCGCGAGTTGCGTCCGCCTCTTCGCCTGAGTGGTCTTGCTTCCGAGCAGGCCGATGTAGCGGCAGCGGTGTCGAAGAGCGGTCGCGAGCGCCGGCACGTCCAGCTTCGGGTCATGGGCGAGCACGGCGACGAACCAGCGCTCGTTGATGCCCGCTGCCTTCAATCCTTCTTCCGGCCATTCATGAATGACCTGCGCCGCATCGGGGAACAGATCGGCGCGCGCGTACACGCTTCGCGGGTCAACGACGACCACGCGGAACCCGGCGACGGCCGCCATCCGGCACAGCGCGATGGCGATGGGAGAGGCGCCGACGATCGCGAGGACGGGCTGTGAATCAAGATGCTCCGCAAACACCTGTGTGTCGCCCAGCTTGAGATACTCGTGACAGGCGCTTTTCCACAGAGGCTCCGCCGCTGCGGCTGCCTGCCGGTCGAGCCGCTCATCGCCCAGCGATCCAACGCCCGAGCCGTCGGGGCGGAGCAATCGCTGCGCGCCCGCGCCGGGAGCCGTCACGCGCGTCAGCAGAATCGCCGCCTGATCCGGCTTGCGAGAGACCAGCGCGCGCCAGGTTTCGTCGGGGCGTTGGACACGAAGGAGCACGTCGATCTCGCCGCCGCAGCTCAGGCCGACTTCGTAGGAGAACTCGTTGGCGGCCCCGTAGTGCAGAAGGCGCGGCTCGCCGCTTTTCAGCACCTGGAGCAGGTGCTCGCGAACGTCGCTCTCGACGCAGCCCATGGAGATCGCGCCGTGCATGTCGCCCCGCTCGTTGACAAACAAGCGCGCGCCCGGAGGGAGAGGCGACGAGTGCTGCGCTCTCACGAGGATCGCCTCGGCCCAGGCCATTCCCGCCCGCTCCCATTCCAGCAAGACCGGTGGAAGGCTATTCATGCGTTCCCTCCTTCGGAGCCACCTGCCAGTACATCAGCGCGGCGTGCGTGCCGCAGGGCCAGACATAGCGTCCGTCCTTGCGGATCAGGCGGCGCTCCAGCAGATCCTTCAGGAATTCATCGTGCGTCGTGTCGTCGTAGAGCCGCATCTTGCGTTTCACCTCGGCCAGCGCATCGGCCACGCTGTCGTGGATCCAAGGATCCCACGTGCGCGGGTCTTCCATGAGGACGTTCGGGAAGATGCCCATCTGCAGGAGCGCGTTGAAGGCGATATGGAAATTCACGCTGTCGTACGGGTGGCCGAGGATGTGGCGGGCCGCGTCCGCCATGATCCCGTCCAGCGGCGGCGCGCGCATGAGCCAGACGCAGGTGTGCCGCGTTACGGCCTGGACGCCGTGAACGAAGCGCTCGAAGTCGTCGAAGCCGTACATGGCGTGCGAACACAGGGTCACGTCATGCTCGGTGACGGCGCAGGGCCAGGCTTCGGGCACGATGATCACGTTGGTGATGTTTCGTGCCGAAAGGTGCTCCAGCAGGCGCGCGCGCATCGCGGGCGAGGGCTCCACGGCGGTGACGTGCCGGGCGAACGGCGACAGGGGAACGGCCCATTTGCCGCTTCCCGCGCCGATATCCAGGAGCGTGGGCTTCGGCAGAGACTTCAGAAGCGATACAAGAAATTCGCGGCTCGTGTCCTTCGCTTCCCAGCGGTTTTGCGTGCGCTCGTCGTACTTCTCCGCGCGCGCGCTCCAGCGATCCTTGGCGTCCGGCAGCGGCTCATCCCGTCGCTGAGTTTCCCGCTCGCGGACGAGCCGGTTCCACAGCTGGATCCAATCGGTTGTTTCGTGGCTGGGCGTTTGCTGTTTCATGAGACGATGACCCGGTAAGCATCGCATGTGATGACCTGGACGGGAAGGCCGTATGTCGTGGTCAGGAGTTCCGCGGTCAGCACGGATTCCGCGGGGCCTACGGCCAGCACCATGCCGCTGCGAAGGAGCACGACGTGGTTCGCCGTGGAGGCCGCCAGGTTGGGATCGTGGCTGCTGAAGACCACCGTCACGCCTTCATCGGCCAGCCGCCGGAGGACATCGTGGACGGCGCGCCGGTTCGCGAGGTCGAGATGCGAGGTCGGCTCGTCCAGGAGGAGGATGCGGGGAGACTGGGCGAGGGCCCGGGCGATCATGGCCAGCTGCCGCTCGCCTCCGCTCAGGGTCGTGACGGGGCGATGGCACATGGCGGCCAGCCCGGCGGTCTCCAGCGCCTTCAGCGCGCAGACTTGATCCTGATCTCCCGGCTGTTCCAGCGCGCCCAGGTAGGGGGCGCGCCCCAGCAGGACGTAGTCCAACAGCGAGAAATCGAAGGGGATATGCTCGTTCTGCGGCACGAGGCCGATGATCCGGCTCAGGTCCCGCCGCGAGTACTCGGACGGCGCGCGCCCCGCGATGCGAAGGGTTCCCGCCTGCGGCGACAACAGTCCAAGGAGAATGTGCAGCAGGGTCGTTTTCCCGCCGCCGTTGGGCCCGAGGATGGCGGTCAGCGATCCGGCGGGAATTTCGAGGGAGAGATCGCGCAGGACAAGCGGCTGATTTGCCGCATATTTGAAATCGAGGCCCGACAGCGAAATAATGGATGTGGGATTCATCGTCCCGCCCCCCGATGCCGGATCATGAGCGCCATGAACAGCGTCGAGCCCAGAAGCGCGGTGAGGATGCCGAGGGGGATTTCGCCCGCGGTCAACGTGCGCGCGAGATCGTCGCAGAGAAGCGTGAAGATTCCGCCCAGGAGCATGGAGGCGGGGATGGACTTGCGCGCGTCGGTTCCCGCCCAGCGCCGCGCGACGTGCGGCACGAGCAGGCCGACCCAGCCGACCACGCCCGCGACCGCGACGACGGCGGACGTGGCCGCGACGGCAGCCGCGAGAAGAAGTGCGCGTTCGCGGCCCGCCGCGACGCCAAGGGAAAAAGCGGTCTCGTCGCTGAGCGAAAGCAGGGACACGCGCCACCGCATCAGCCAGACAACCGCGAGCGCGGGAAGGACCACGGGCAGCATGCGGGCGAGATCGGTCCAGGTCACCGCCCACAAACCGCCGAGAAGCCAGAAGGTGAGCTCCGGCAGCTGGCGCAGCGGATCGGCGACGGATTTCAGGAGGCCGAGACCCGACGAGAAAATGGCGGATACGGCGAGCCCCGCCAACACCAGGCGCAGGATCCATCCGCCATAGTGCAGGCGCCGCGCGAGCGAATAGGACAGGAGGAGGCCGAGGAACGCGCAGAGCGCGGCGGATCCTTGGATCAGCAACGGCGAACCGCCGAAGAAGACGATCGCGATGCCCGCGCCGAGCGCGGCGCCCTGGGACACACCGAGGAAGCCGGGCTCGACCAGCGGGTTGCGGAAGATCATCTGCATCACCGCGCCGCTTCCCGCAAGCGCCATGCCCAGGAGGATCGCGGCGAGGATCCGGGGCAGTCGCAGGTTCAGGACCAGTTGCTGGGCAAAGGGGTCGTCGCGAAGAAGGTGTGCCGGCATCCAGTAGGGCGCCGGGAATCGTCCGAGGAGGACTGAAAGAAGCGCGAACAGGATCAGGGCTGCGATCAGCCACGCCTGCGGATGTTTGAGCGTGATCCTGCTCATCGGACGTTCTCCCGGATGAGCGGCATCACGCGCGACTGAACCGTCGCTTCGTCCAATCCGTACAATGAGTAGAAGCGCTCGATCTCGCCCTCCATGTCCGTTTCCTTGAAACGGTCCGGCTGCAGGCGGGTGGCCGTCCAGAGCAGCCCGAGGGCCCAGCGCGTGTCCGGCTGGTCCCAGCTTCGGAAATCGCCGGGGAACGCGAAGACGCGTTTCTCTCGAGTCGCGCGCAGGGCCTTCCACTTGGCATCCGAGGTGATGGCGGCGACAGCCTCTGCTGCGCTGTCTGAGTAGCTCACGACGAGGACGACATCCGGATCCCACGCCGCGATCTGCTCCAGGTTGACGATTGTCCAGCCGCCGTGCTGTGCGGCGTCTTTCCAGATCGGCACTCCGCCGGCCAGTTCGACCAGCTCTGTCTGGATCCACTCCGGCGGCGGGACGCTGAAAGCGATGACGCCGCCGCGTTCGGAGTACTGAAGCAGGAGTGTTCGCGGCCTCTCCGTCGCGGGGATGGATGCTGTGCGGTCGCTCACGTTTGAGCGCAGCCCGTCGTAGTAGGTCATCAGGAACCGGGCACGCTCCTCGTCGTTCAGCACTCTGCCGAGGGTTGTCAGATCGCGCGAGTACTGCGCCGTCGTTTCGAAATCGAGGTAGACGACCGGAATGTGGATCCGTTCCAGCACATCGCCCAGGCGGCGGGAGGAGCTTTTCAGCAGGACGACATCCGGTTTCGCCGCGGCGATCTGTTCAGCGCCGGCATCGCCGTTCATCGGCGTCGGCGCGGCGCCGCCGGGCATGACCTGTTCGAGGAAGTCGTCCGCTCCCTGGCGCGATGCGGCCCCCGCGGCGAACACAACCGTTCGTGCCCGCGCTCCGGGGAACAGGCTCACCGCATCCGCGATCATGAATGACGCTTTGCCCGCAATCACGATGCGGGCGGGCGGCTCGACGAAACGGACTTCCCGTCCAAGCGCGTCCTTCACTGCGATATCCGCCGCGTCGGCGGATGCCGCGAGAAGAGCGGCGAACCCGATCGTCATCATCTTTACGATGTTCATGGTTCCTTCAGGCCAGGCGCGACACCACGGAATCGCGCAGGTCCCCGGCGCCTGGCGAGGATGGGGTAACTGAAATCACTTCCACATCGTAACCGCGCAGACGCTCTTTGAGAACTGCGATCAAGGAAGGCCGGATCGTGATCAGGGCCGCGGCGCAGCCGCATGTCTTCAGGATGTCGAACGCGGCCGTCCATCCTTCGCCTCTTTCGAGTTCGAGAGGGCCCATCTCATCCACGACCAGAACGTCGCACGGCGCGGCGTTCCGCAGGATCTGGGAGCCCCAGTCGAGCGTGGCGGGATCGAACACCCAGCCGAGCCCCGCCTGCTTTCCGGGCTGGGCGAGGAGCCGCTGCTCGTTGGAAAGGATGTCCCGCGCGTAGATGCCCGTCTTTTTTCCGGCTTCGAAACGCGCGGGCGAAACAATCCCCGTTACTCGCGCGCGCGTTTCCCGGAGAAGAGCGATCGCCCGAATGCACAGCTGCGTTTTGCCCGCACCCGACTTCCCGCTCAGCAGAAAAACGTATGGCGATGAACGGCTCATTCGTCGTTTCCGACGCGGTAGAAGGCGTTGGTCCAGTCGCTGTGAACGGATTCCGCCCAGTGGGTTTCCGATCCTGACGTCACAAGGTTTGTGACGAGCGTCCAGCCGTCGGCCTGCTGGAGATCGAGGCTCCGCTCGATGCGGTTGGTGACGTACGGAGTGCAGTTCGTGATGTTCAGGAGGACGGATTCTTCGGTCATCGACACGCTGTCCACGGTTGACGTGCGGGCGATCACCAGCAGCTGCATGAAAGGCCGCTCGTTGACCGCGCCGTCCGAGCTGGTGAAGGGCGCGCGCGGCATGCCACTGGGAGGCACGGGGACCTCGTCGATCCGCAAGAGCGCGCCGCAGTTCATCAGCTCCGTTCGGGCCTGTTCATTCGTCAGCAGAGGCGTGATGTCCCAGCTGAAGTACCGGCCGTGATTCACTTCGTCCACGATCGGGCCTTTGATCCCGATGACGGGGTGGTTCGTGTTGAAATCGCCGCCGGCCTCGGTCCACGCGTTCAGACCGTCGTACGTTTGCCAGGTCGCGCCGTCGGGCGGCATCGTGCCGTTGCCGGTTCCTTCGACGAAGGATCGCGTGAGGGGAAACAGGGTGATGTTGCGGTCGCTGGTGTTGTCCTGCCAGACATAGAAGAAGACGGTGGCCGCGGCAATCTGGTTGGTCGGATAGAGGCCGATTTCCGCCGGCAGTTGAAACAGGGCGCGGCATACGGATCCGTTGCTGCTTGCGAGGACCTTGACCGTTGTGGCCGCGCCGTAGTTCTTGCCGGTATTGGAGGTCAGGCTGTCGATGGAGACGTCGGTCGCGATGGGAAAGACGACTTCAGCGGCGTGGGCAGAGCAGCAAAGCAGCAGGCCGAGGGCGATTCGCATCTTCGTCATTATTGTTTCCGTTCAGTACTTGTACGGGAACCACGTCAGGTCTCCGCGGTTCGGCCGTCGGGGATCTCTCAGCGTTTCGTCCCACAGATCGTTGCGCCAGCCGACGTGGCCGTCGACATACAGAACGTTGCCGCCGAGGCCGTTCAGCGTCCGGCTGTGGCGCTCGGTGACGGCTCGCGCGTCCTCGGCCGGAAAGTGACCGGCCGTTTTGAGGTTGCCGTCCTGGCCGCTTCCCTCGGCCGGATGGAGGGTCTGCTCGAACATGAGAATGGTCTGGTTGGGCGCGAGGCACCGGGAGAGGGACAGGAAGGACGGCTGCGGCTCGGCATCCCAGGGCAGCGCGAACGGGAAATCGTGCTCCAGGTAGGAGTTCATGGCGTAGCTGAAGTAGCCTTCGCGCGAGGGGGCGTAGCTGTAGCAGTTGTCGGGCAGAGGGCGCGCGCGCGGGCACTGCCAGATGCCGCCGGTGGGTTTTTCTCCCTGCGGGTAATCGCGCCACGGCCGCTCGCCCAGGTACGGCGGCAGCATGTCCACGTAGCCGTGCTCGTGCGGCTGGCCGACGCCGCTGCTCTTGTCCTCGCGCTCGGGCCCGTCGGTGTGCGGCAGGTAGCCGCCGTGGTCGGACGCGTAGAGAATGAACGCCTGTCCCCAGGAGCGCAGGTTGGCGGCGCAGGATTTTTCCTGCGCGGCCGCCCAGGCCCTCTGCGTGGCGGGCGCCAGCAGCGCGGCGAGCAGGGAGATCGTCGCCAGGATCGCCAGCAGTTCCAGCAGGGTGAACGCCCGGCGGCCCGCCGCGGATGAATGGAGGTTCCGACGCATGACTGTACTGTATGAAAAGACATAACGTAATCAACACGTTATGTATAGAAGGATATAACGGTGCGGGTCAGTTCGCGGAAAGCAGTTCCTGCACGCCGAATCTCAGCCGGTTGACGTCCTCCGCGGTGAGATCGGCGCCGCCCTCGAGGGCGGGCACGGTCTGGAAGACGAACTCCGCAAGCTGATCGCGCGTCCACTTCATCTTCTCCTGGAGCAGGAGCAGGTACTCGATGTCCTGCTGGACGCGCCGGAGGGCCTTGAGACGGAGCGAGGGCAGGGGGCCTTCGACGCCCGCGGGCAGGCCGCAGTAGAGGAGCGACTGCGGCGTGGCGCGGGCAAGGTTTTCCGGCCGTCCGACGACGTCGCGGAGGGTCCAGCCGGCGGCATTCTCAAGGAAGTAACGCAGGCCGAGGGTCTCGATTCCGGCCGTGCTGTCCTCGAGCGGCAGGGCGCCCATCTGCATCCAGAGCGTCTCGCCGGTCATGGCGGTGCGCGCGCGGAGGAGGCGCCAGGCGGCGGAGGACAGGTCCTCCACGCTCAGCACGGAGAAGCGCTGCAGGCCGAACAGCGCGAGCGCGGCGGGGTCCGGGACGTTGATGCGGAACGCGAACCGGTTTCCGGGGAACGAGGTCGCCTCGGCGCCGCTCACCTGCGCGAACGCCTCGAGCGCGAGGAAATCGTCGCGATACAGCGGTTCGCCGAGGAACCAGGGCGGCGCCTTGCCGCTGTAGTCGTGGGCCGGGCCGTTGTTCAGCCACACGTGCGCGGTGGTGTTCGCGCAGTTGAGCGCCTTGAAATGGTCCGCGAACTGCTTGAGGGCAGCGCGGAACGCGCGCCAGTAATCGCTGTTCATGCAACTGTAGATCCCGTCGGACGGGCCGGCGTACACCGCGAGCCCGTCCGGGCGCCGGGTCTCGTCGTTGGCGCAGAGGTAGCCGTCGGCAAAGGGCGTGGGCCAGTTTTCGAAGAGGGGCAGGATGAAGTGATCCGCGTGCACCTGGCCGGCCTTGTTCCTGGAGAAGGGGTCGCCGGTCAGGTAGCTCATAAAGCGCTGGTCCCAGTCCGTCCAGACCGAGACGGACAGGTCGACGCCCTTCCCGGTGGTCTTCGGGACGACCTGGTCCGGGTATGTGCCTGTTCGGGCATACGGCACGAAGGCCAGGGTGCAGCGGTGCTCGTGCGCGAGCTCCTGGTAGGCGCGCTCGATGGGGGCCGCGTCGGTGACGTTGGCCAGATCCTTCCGGTACAGCGTGGCGATGGAAATGGGGACGGGCAGCTCGATGGAGAAGCGGGGCGGGTCCGTCATCTGAACCGGCAGGACATCGAGGAGGATGTTCAGCTTGCTCTCGCCGCCGCCGCTGCCGCGCGCGATGCTGATCTGGCTGCGGTACGTGCCTTTATCGGCCCCGGCCGGGACGTGAAGCTCCGCGTACACCGACTGCGCCTTCTGCCCCGGCACCGGGCTCGCGAGCGACAGCCCGTTCTGGATCGGCACGAGCGCATCGCCGCGCCATTTCAGGCCGGACGCCGGGGATGTGGACTGCGCGTACTTCGTCTGGAAGAGCTTCAGGTGCCTGGCGGAGATGATCGTCTTGGGCCCCTGGAAGTCCTGCACGTTGAACGACAGGGAGGGGAACTCCTCCGCCTTCTGCGTGAAGGAGAGCACGAACCCGACCGTCTCGTTCTGGGCCGCCCGCAGGCGGATCGTTCGCGTGTTCCGGTCCCAGAGGCTCGACGCTTCGGCGGATTTCCTGTCTTCGGAGGTCTGGCCCCACAGCGCCCCGCTGATCGGGTCCATGCCGACCAGTTCGTCCGTGACGCGCAGGCCGAGCGCGCCGGACGCGACATCGATGCTGGTCGATTCGTAGGAGTCCGGCGCCGGCGCCTTCGGGTAGGCGACGAGCGGCGCGGTGGTCAGGCTGACCTCGCTGACCGGCCCGGGCTGGCCGGCCTCGTCGCGGGCGCGGATGAAGAAGGTGTACGTCGTGTCCGGCTCAAGGCCCTCGATGATCATCTGATCCCTCTGGCCCTGGGGCTGCGGCCACGGGATCTTGTACTGCGGAAGCGCCACGGCGCTGTCGAAGCGGGGCTCGCCCTGCGCGTAGCGAACGTCGTACATGAACGCCTGGCCGTTGTTTCCGTCGTCGCCGGGCGCGGTCCACGTCAGCAGGGCGCCGACGGTGTGTTTGCGGCTCAGGGACGGATGCGCGTACGCCTTGAAGCCGATGATGGGGCCGGCGGGCGCCACGTCCACCATGCCGCCCTCGATCTCGAAGTAGTGGCAGTTGTTGGTGTTTTCGCGGCTCGCGAAGACGGCCGGGACGCCGACCTGTCCTTTCTCGTCGGTGATGGCAATGGTGTTCGCCGCGCCGGCGACGAGCGCCTGGAGGATGATGGGATCGACCTGCACGGATACCCACACGTCTTCTTCGAGGACGGGTTTCTGCAGGGTGGAGTATGCAATCAGCGAGCGGTCATTGCCGCGGATCAGGTGGGTGAGAGGGGGCCGCTCTTCCCGCCAGGGCATCTTCCTGAAATCGCCCCATCGGTACGTCGCGCCATCCGTCGCGGCATCCTTGAGAAGGCCCGTGCCTTCCTCCCACCCGGCGGTCAGCGCGCTGAACCCGAGCGAACGCGCCTGGCCGCGCAGCAGCTTGCCGTGCCACGTGACCTTGGCGATCGTCCATCCGCGGATCCGGTCGATGTCGTACCGGGCGAGGATGACGCTTTCGTTGCCCTGAAGGGGAAGTTCGGCGGCCGCGCCTCCGTTGAGCTCCTTGGAGCTTCCGGGAACAGTCGGCACGCAGACGTCGGCGCTCGGGTACGTGCTGGATTGCTGGAGGTTCGCGCGCTCGACAAAACTTCCGGACCAGGTCTTGGGCAGGAGCGCTCGGATCGAGGGCATGTCAACCTGGGCTTCCGCGGGGGTTGCGGATGGCTCAGCCTGCACACTTTCCGTCGGGGGCGGCGCGCGCCGGGGAGCTTCCTCGATGGGGCGGTCCGCTGCCTGACGAACGGGCGCGGGGGCGGGCGGGCGCGCGGACGTTTTCTTGCTCTTGTCCGACCTGCGGATGACCGTTGCGCCGGGCGGAATGTCGAGAGGAACGGTCTTGTAGGTGGGCTCCCTCTCCCGCATTTCTCCGCGGGTCTTTTTGTAGACCTTGAAGAAGCTGCCGCCGAGCGCGATGGCGACGATGACGGCCACCGAGTAGATGATTCCGGAAACCATGTTGAAGGGCAGGGGTTTCCTGTGCTGGAGATGCGGTATGTGCTGCTGTCGCTTCTTGGGCATCGGATTCCGCCCTCAGTTCCTCATCCGGCACGATCAACTGCCCGCCTGCGCTACAAAACCGGCCGCACCGAGTCGCGCTCCACCAGCCGGCCCTTGAACATCCTCTCGAAACGTCGGCCCGAGTTCTTCAACAAGTCGAGAATTCCGTTCACGGCCCCTTCCGCGATCATCTGCAGCGGCTGCTCGACGGTCGTGAGCTTCGGATTGTAGTACGGGCTGACGGATTTGTTTTCGAGGCAGACCACGGAGAGGTCTTCCGGGATCCGCATCTTCAGGTCGTGAAGGCAGCTGTCCAGCACCGCGAATCCGAAATTGTCGGTGAAGTTGACGCAGGCGGTGCAGTGCGCGTCGGCCATCCTGCGGGCAATGTCCGAAGGCGGCGTCTCCTCGGTGCAGAACACGAGCGGCTTGAATCCCTTCGCGCCGGCTCGGGCCGCGCTTTCATACCCCTCGCGCCGCTGTTCCACGCCCCAGCCGCGCACGTCGTCGAGGATCAGCGCGATGCGGCGGTGTCCGTTCCTGACCAGGTGCTCCGTGGCGAGCTGGCCCTCATAGAAATGGTCCGACGTCACGGAGCTCCACTCCGGGCGCGGCTTCTTGTTGATGACCACGATGGGGACCTGGGGCAGGTGCGTGAGCCGCATCATCTCCGCGTCGGTCAGGCCCACCTCGATCACGCCGTCCACCAGGTGCTTCGTGGCCAGCTCGACCGAGTCGGCGGGGATGAACTCCACGAGGTATCCGATCCGTGCCGCGGCCTGGACGATGTAGAGCAGGAGGCGCGTCTTGTAGTCGCCGGCGCTGAGGTGGTCGAGGTGTCCGACGATCGCGGCGAGGACGTTCGGCTTGGAGACCAGCCGCGGCGTGTAGCCCACGGCCCGCGCCGCCTCGAAGACGCGGTCGCGCATCCGGCGGCTGACGTGGGGATAGTCGTTGAACACGCGGGACACGGTGACGATCGACACGTCGGCGCGCTGCGCGACCTCGTAGATGGAGGCGCCGTTCACCGCGGGCTGAGATTTGCGGCCTGCCTGTTTCGCACTCATGACACGTTTTATCAATTGCTAAGTGTACATACCGGTGCCGTTTGCGCAAGTGCTGAAAGGGGAGTCCAAGGTCCAAAGTCGATGGACCGGATGCCAGATCTTGGACTTTGGACTGCGCCGCCCCCTCACGCCCGACGCGCGTGCAGGATGAAGCAGATCACGGACGCGGCGAGGAGCAGGAGGAATCCGGCCCAGTCGTAGGACAGGAAGAAGTAGACGACGCCGAGGATGGCGGGTGTTTCCGAAAGGGCGAGGCCCACCACCAGCGCGGCGAACGGCCGCTGCCCCTGTGCGGCGTTTGCGCCGGACATCATGAGCTTGCGGACGATGAACGACAGGGTCGCGCTGCCGAGCCCGAGGAAGGCCAGGAAGGCGTACACCACGACGCGGCTGCTCTCGCCCAGGATGGCCGGGTGCCCGGCCCCGGAGGAATACAGAATCCACGCGATCAGGATGTAGATCGGGATGCCGATGAAGAACGCGATGCAGAGGATCGCCGGGCTGAGGCGGCTCGCCAGCGGGTTGTCCGGGGGCTGGCTGTCGTTCGCGTTCATGGTCTGGGCGGTATTTCCCACCCGGAGTTCAGGTGGAAGATTCCGGCGGCGCCGGTGGGATTCTTGACCGCGAACGGGTAGTAGTCCTCGCGCCGGTGGTACTGCGTCGCGTGGTCCCACGAGTGGATCGAAAGCGAGAGAAAGAAGTTGCCCTGCATCAGCGTCAGCGGGTCGAGGCGGAGGCGGATGGTTCCTTCGCCCTCGATGGCGTCGACGGGATACTTCGCGATCTGCGTGTTGGAGCCGAAGACGTAGAAGCCGTTTCCGGTCTTGATCGAGAAGCCGAACACGGGCTTCTCGACCCGCACCTTCGCCTTGTAGGAGATGTCGATGAGCATCGGCTGGCCCGTGCTGAAGGTCGCCGCCTCGCGGCCGCTCGCGTCGCGAAGGCGGACGTCGGCGAACTCGACGTCGCGCGTCCCGAACTCCTGCGTGTAGAGGTACCCGCCTTCGCCCATGTACGACTTGATGTAGGCCAGCATGACGTCGCCCGGGGCGCCGCGCGCCACGAGGTGGCCGTGGTGGATCAGGAACGCCTCGTCGCAGAATTCCTCCACGGTCTGGAGAGCGTGGGAAACGAACAGCAGCGTCTTGCCCTTCCTCTGGAACTCCCGGATGCGGTCCAGGCACTTGAGCTGGAACGCGATGTCGCCGACCGCGAGGACCTCGTCGATCAGAAGGATGTCGGGGTTCATCTCGACGGCGACGGAGAAGCCGAGGCGGACGTACATGCCGCTGGAGTAGTGCTTCACCGGCATGTCGATGAAGTCGTGCAGGCCCGCGAACTCCACGATGTGGTCGAACCGCTTCCGGATGTCCTCCCGCGGGATGCCGAGGATCGCGGCGTTCAGGAAGACGTTCTCGCGCCCGGTGAGGTCGGGGTGGAAGCCGGCGCCGAGCTCGAGCAGGGAGGAGATGCGGCCCTGCGTCGAGACGGACCCGTTGGAGGGGGTGATGGTTCCCGCGACGAGCCCGAGCAGGGAGCTTTTGCCGGAGCCGTTCGGGCCGACGACGCCGACGGTCTTGCCGGCGGGGATGCTGAAGGAAACATCCTTGAGCGCCCAGAAGCGCTCTTTCATCCGGTTCCTGAACGGATTGACCAGCGTCGTGAACAGCGTCGGCGGCGCGTGTCCCCGCACGCGGTAGCACTTGCCCAGATTTGTGGCTTCAATGGCGTTCATCGTCACAGCATATCCGCGAAATTCTTTTCCGAACGTTGGAACACGACGTACGCGACCCCGAGGAGAACGATCGGCAGAACGATGCCCGCGATCGAGTACGGCGTCCACGGGAACGCGAAGCCGGGCATCGTCACCGCCCGGTAGCCCGTGATGATCACGGCCATCGGGTTCAGCATGTAGAGGTCGGCGAGGAGCGGGCTGACCGGCGCCGCCCGTTCCACGAACGAGAGGTCGTACATCACCGGGCTCATGAAGAACCAGGCGCTGAGCAGAACGCCGACGAGGTGCTGGGTGTCGCGGAAGTACACGTTCGCGCTGGCCATCAGGAACGCGAGCGCGAGGTTGAACAGCGCGTGGTAGACGATCAGCGCGGGCAGGGCCGCCACCCACGGGCTCAGCGTCGCGCCGCGGATCCCCAGCAGGATGAGGAGGATGACGAACTGCACCGCGAGGCTGAGCAGGAAATTCACGAGGTTCGCGAGCGTGTTGGAGAGCGGCAGGATGACGCGCGGGAAATACACTTTCTTCACGAGGTTCGAGTTGCCGCTCACGCACGACATGCCGCCGGTCACGCACAGGGCCGTGAACTGCCACGCGAACACGCCGATGATGATGCTTTCGACCGGCACGCCGCGCCCCGCGAGCAGGCGGAGGAAGACGACGTAGATCACCGCCATGAACAGCGGCGTGAGGATGCTCCAGAGAAACCCGAGCACGGAGCCCTTGTACTTGCTCTTCAGCTCGCGCGCGACCAGGTTCGCCACCAGCTCGCGCCGCTCGGATATGGTTCGAAAGATGCTCACAGCACCACGTTATCAAGGGTTTATGATGATCGCTAGTCCGGATTTTTTGAGCGGGCGGTCGAAGACGGCTCGGCAGGGACGCC
>CAYQYB010000016.1:0-22610 GCA_964421535.1 uncultured Verrucomicrobiota bacterium
CCTCGCCGAGCCGCAGGGTTAACGCACGGCTCAGCCGGGAGGCTTCGCCCTACCAAGTCCGCGGTGCATTTTCACTTCAGCCACGGCGAGTCGGCGGGCTTCGGCAACTCCGGCGCTTTCAATGTGGATGAGGGGAGCGCGGAGACGGGCCTCGGTTCAGGAATCAAGGAAGCCGCCCCGCCGACCGGGGATTTCACTTGCGCTCCCGCATCCCACGACGCGCTTCCGAGTTCATTCACCGGCGGCGCCGGCATCGGCTGGAAAATGGGCGCCGTGACCACTTCGCGCGCGGGCGGGTCCGGCAGCTTGACTCCCGGCTTTGCCGCGGCCGGAGCCTCGAGGTTCTGCAGCGGGGCCGGGCGGGTCCATCCGTCGATCGGCTTGGCCGCGCCGATTTTGGACGCGGAGAGAAGGGCTTCCGTTTGCGGCAGCATGCTCACGGGTTTCGGGTTCTTGCTCCAGAGGCTTTCGTTGCCCCACGCCGCGTCCGCTCCGAACTTCCGTTCGCGCGGCTCTTCAACGGCCGGGCGATCGGCGGGCTTGTCGGCGGCGACGGGCATGTTGAGCAGGTCCTTCTTCATTTCCTGACCCGGGGTCAGGGCCATGTCGTCGATCAGCTCGGTCTTTCTTTCTTCCTTGTCCGGCGTTGAGCCGGAAACCGGCTTGAACGCGGTATCCAGGAAGATGTTGTCCTTTGCCGGATCGAGATCCTCCTTCTGGAAGACCGACCGCGGCTTGTAATCGTTGTCCTTTTCCTCGGACTCGGATTCCTTGCGGCTGTCTTTTTCTTCCTCCTTCTGCCTCGCGCGCACGTCGTCCGCCAGCCACCCCCATCCGGACGGCAGGGATTCCTTCTGCGCTCCCGACGCGGTTTCACCCTCGTCGATTTTTGCGTCCGGCGACAGCGGGAGGAGCCAGTTCTTGTTCTGCTGTTTCTCCTGCGGAACTCTCGGCCTGGGTCCGGAGGGCGCCGAAGGGCCTTGGAGCAGGTCGGTCGGCCTCAGGGCGTCGAGATCGGATGACCTGGGTACTCCTCCCTCGACCTCGAAATCCCGGTCCGGCACCTGCACGGTGACGGGGGCGTTATGCATCTGGATGCGGCTGTCGTACCGGCGCACGGCCCGGTCGGGCGCGTTCGTCTGGGCCGCGGCCGGCTCCGCGATCAGCGCAAGCGCGGCGCACAGTGGAACAACAGCTCTTCGAACACCCTTCATGGGCGGCAGAATACCTCTAAAAAAGGGGTCCGTCAAACTGGGCAGGCGGAGGGAAATCTGGTAACTTCCGGCCCATGCGTTCACGTTGTTTCATCGCCGCCGCGCTCCTGTTTGCGGCCTGCGCCGGGTCCGCGCTTGCCCTGACCGTTCGCCTGCAGGGCGACCGGATATCCATCACCGCCAACCAGGACTCGCTGGTGAACGTTCTCAAGCGGCTTGCCCAGGCAGGCGTGAACGTGAGGATGGACCCGCAGGTTGACGGCGACGTCAACGCGGAGGTGAAGGACGCCGACGTCCAGGAAGTCATGGAGGAACTGCTGGGCCAGTTCGGCTACGTCCTGATCTGGGACGTGATCGAGGGTCCGCTCGGGCCGATGCCGAAGCTGGCCGAGGTCCAGGTCTTCCTGCCCGGCCACAAGGAGAAGATCCAGCCGCTCCTCGGCACCAACTCGAACTACGAAGTGGCCACCGGCCCGTCCGGCGGGCCGGAGTTCGTGCAGGACGAAATCCTCATCGGCTTCAAGCCCGGCACGCGGCGCGACACGGTCGATCTCCTCCTCAGCCAGATCGGCGGGACCGTGGTCGACAGCGTGCCCGGCCTCGGCATTTACCGGATCCGGCTGGCGCCCGGCTCCAACGTGCTCGCGCTGATCCAGCAGCTGGAGAAGAACCCGATCGTCGCCGGCGTCGAGCCGAACTACATCGTCGATTCGCCGGCGCCCGTCGCCGGAGAGAAATCCGCCGCGGCATCGGGCGATTACTCCGTGCCCGCGCCGCTGGAGAACGTGGCGCCGCTGGCGATCCTCGACTCGGGGCTGATGGCGGCGGACGGGGACTTGGACAAGGTGGTGGTCGGGAAGTACGACGCGACGAACCCCGACCGCGCGCTCAACGACACGCTCGGGCACGGCACGCAGATGGCGCTGATCGCCGCGGGCGCCGTAAGCCCGCAGGAGGGGACGGATTCGCTCGCCGTGCCTCTCGTCGCCGTCCGCGCGTTCGACGACAACGGGCGCGCCTCCAACTTCGGCCTCATGCGGAGCATGGCCTACGCGCTGGAAAAGGGCGCGCGCGTGATCAACATGAGCTGGGGCACGGAGGTGAAGAGCGACTTCGTCGCCACGGCCGTCGCGTACGCGCAGTCGAAGGGCTCGATCCTCGTCGCGGCCGCGGGCAACGAGCCGAAGCAATCCGCGATGTACCCGGCCGCCTACCGCGACGTGATCGCCGTCAGCGCGCTGGACGCGGACGGCACGCTGTGGAAGAGCTCGAACTACGGCAGCTTCATTTCCGTCGCCGCGCCGGGCACCGCGAATTTCCCGGTCGGGTACAAGGGCGCGGCGGGCACGTACTCGGGCACGTCGATTTCCAGCGCGTACGTTTCGCGCGCGCTCGCGCTTTACCTGGCCAAACATCCCAAGGCGACGGCCTCCCAGGCGGTGCAGGCGCTCAAGGATTCGCTCACGGACTCCGGCGCGCGCGGCCGCGATTCGCAGTACGGCTACGGCTCGCTGGACGCCGCGGCGATGACGCGGTTTTTGAGGTAGTTTTTCCAACCGTTGGAAAAACCTTGATCCTTTTTTCCAAAGGTTGGAAAATCGTGGGTAGGAGGTTCGTTGTGAGGGGTCTTAGGGCATTTCTCGTCGCCAGCGCATTACTCGCGTCGGCACTGCACGCATCGGCCGTCACGCATTACGTCCGCGAAGGATGGACCAATCCCGTATCGCCATACACGAACTGGATCACCGCGTCTGCGAATATCCATGATGCCCTTGTGGTCTCGGCGAACGGCGATGAAGTCGCCGTGACCAACGGGAACTACATGGGCTACTTCCCAGCTTTCCTCGTGACGAACAGCGTGGCCGTGCGCAGCATCAACGGCGCTTCTTTCACGGTGGTGAACGGCGGCCACGCCGTGCGCGGATTCTATCTCGCGAATACCGGCGCGGTCGTGGAAGGGTTTAACATCATCAACGGGCGCTGGGATTCCGGCGGCGGGGCGTACGTCGAGGCGGGCGCGTTGCGACACTGCTGGTTCAGCGGATGCACAGCAACGAACAGTTCCGGCGGGGCGGTGTATGTCGCGGCGAACGGCGCGGTCGAGCATTGCGTGTTGACGGGCAACACGGCGATGAATAGCGGAGGCGGGTGCTACAACGCCGGGGGTACGGTGGAGGGCGTCTTCGCGCAGGGGAACCAGGCTACTTATCACGGCGGCGGATTTGTCTCCGAAGGAGGCGTCCTGCGCAGTTGCGTGGCGATCGGCAACTCCGTCACGTTTCTGTCGGCAGAAGGCGGCGGGATCTGGCTGCACGGCGGGGCACTCGCCCAGAACTGCACGGCTGTCGGCAATTCCGCGATCTACGGCGGCGGGTTGTACAACGAGAGCAGCGCGGTCCTCAATTCTATCCTCTTCGGCAACAGCGCCGCGCTTGAACATGCGGACTACAACGGAATCGGGTCCCCGACGATCGACTACTCGTGTCTGGGGCACGACGAGGGCGCGAACAACTTCACGAACAATCCGCAGTTTCGGAATGCGGCCGGGGGCGACTACCGGCTGCGCACGAACTCGCCGTGTATCGACCGGGGAACGAACTCGGCGTGGATGACTGCGGGCCGCGACGCAGACTGGACCCCGCGGCTTGGCGGTTCGCGCGTGGACGTGGGCGCGTACGAATTCCAGATCGCGTACGCGGCGCCCGGGGGCAGCAATACGCCGCCGTACAATACGTGGGCGAAGGCGGCGACGAACATCCAGGACGCGGTGAACGTGTGCAGCAACGGCTACACCGTGATCGTCAGCAACGGAAATTACCGCGCGACGTCCGCGCTGAGCATCGCCAGGCCGATCCAAGTCCAGAGCGTAAACGGCCCCGCCGTGACGAGCATCGACGGCGCGGGCACACACCGGTGCGTCGCGATCCGGACCAACGCGCTGTTCGAGGGGTTCAGCGTGACGAACGGATACGAAGGTACCAGTGAAGGAGGGGCCGGAATCTACTGCGAGGGCGGGGGCAGAATCCGGAACTGCCGCGTGCGCGGGAACCTGACCACCGGCTACGGCGGCGGGATCAGGGTACAGAGCGGCGGGAGCGTGGAGGGCTGCACGATCGTCGGGAATCGGACGACGGTGTACGCCGGCGGCGGGATCTATGTGAATGCCGCGGGGAATCTCTTCGACAGCGTGGTCCAGTCGAACCAGGCGGTGACGGGGGGTGGTGGCGGGTCGTTCGCATTCGGCGGGGGAACTATTCGAAACTGCCTGTTCCTCGACAACAGCTCGTCGTCGGAGGGGGCAGGCGGGCTGGACACTTACAACGGCAACTACGCAGTGGATAACTGCACGATCTGCGGGAACTCGGCGAACGCCGGCTACGCGGGCGGGGCGGAGATGACGCAGGGCGCGATGAGCAACTGCATCGTGTACTTCAACACGACGGGCGGTTCGGAAAGTAACTGGAACGCGGCGGCCAGCGCCAGCATCGGCTCGACCTGCACGCGGCCGCTGCCGCCCGGCACGGGGAACCGGACCAACGATCCATCCTTTTTCGACCGCGTCCGGGGCGACTACCGGCTTGCGTCCGGGTCGGCCTGCATCGATGCAGGGATGAACCAGGGCTGGATGGCGGGGGCGCGCGATATCGAGGGTACTCCCCGGATCATCAACGGCACCGTGGACCTGGGAGCTTACGAGCTGACGCCTGCGCACTACGCGGCGCCGAACGGCGGCCACATCTGGCCGTACGCGACATGGCCCGAGGCGGCGACGAATATCCAGGCAGCCGTGGACGCGGCGTACCCGCTGGAAACGGTGTGGGTCAGCAACGGACTGTATCGTTCCGGCGCGGAGCTTGTGGTGACGCAGGTGATCACGGTGGCGAGCGTCAACGGGCGGGCTGTCACGACGATCGACGGAGGCGATACCCACCGGTGCGTGAATGTGGCGACGAGTGCCGTGCTCGACGGATTCACTCTGACGAATGGCTACGCATCCGTGATCGGCGGCGGGGCGTACCTGGCGGGCGGCGGAACGATCCGCAACTCATGGATCGTGAACTGCGCGGCGCACGAGTCCGGCGGCGGCGTGTACGTGCTCTCGAACGGCTTGCTTCAGGCGTGCGTCCTTTCCGCCAACACCGCGACCCTGTTTCAGGCCGGCGCGGTCTACTTGCGTTACGGCGGGAACCTGTCGCACTGCGTCTTGGTGTCGAACGCGGCGAAGAACGGCGGGGCGGTCTACTGCGACGCCGGGGGAAGCCTGACGAACTGCCTGATCGCGGGAAACCGCGCGTGGGGAAGCGACGGCGGTGGCGTGGTATTTGCGGGCGGCGGCTCGGCGCAGAGCTGCACGATCGCGGGCAACACGGCCGCAACGAACGGCGGCGGCGTGTGGTGCACAAGCGGCGGCGCGCTCTTGAACACGATCATTTACGGGAATTCGGCGACAAGCGGCTCGAACTATTTCATCAACGTCTCCGGCGCGTCGTTCACGAACTGCGCGATGGCCCCGTCGGTCGGCGCCGCGTGCGTCTCGAACGATCCGCAGTTCGTGCTGGCCCCGGCGGGGAACTACCGGCTGCGGGTGACATCGCCGTGCGTCGAGGCAGGGCTAAGCCAGCCGTGGATGAGCGGCGCGCAGGATGTCGAGGGCTCGCCGCGCATCTCCGGCGCGCTGCCGGACATCGGCGCGTACGAATTCCACTACACGTTTGTTTCCACGAACGGCGGCAACGCGTCGCCGTACGACACGTGGGCGAAAGCGGCGACAGACATTCAAACCGCCGTCAACGTCGCGACGAACGGCTATCCGGTGCTGGTGACCAACGGCGTGTATACACCCGCAGCCGAGATTTACGTAGATCGGCCGATCCTGGTCCGGAGTGTGAACGGGTCTGCCGTGACGACGATCAATGGAGCCGGAGCGCGGCGGATTTTCCGTGTCGTGACGAATGCCGTGCTCAGCGGATTCACGATCACCAATGGCTATTCCGGTGATCTAGGCGGTGGCGTGTACCTGGATTACGGCGCGACGATTCAGAGTTCGAGGGTTGTGAACTGCGTCGCCCAGATGTTCGGCGGCGGAATTTACGTCACGCGCAACAGCATGGTTCAGGACTGCACCATCCGCAGGAACCGGGCGAACAACAACATCGGCGGCGGCGTGTACGTCGCGGAGGGCGCGCAGGTCGACCGCTGCGTGATCGACAGCAACCAGGCGCCGGAAGGCGGCGGGCTCTGTGATCAGGGAGGGGGTAGTCGCAACTGTCTTATTATTAATAACTTAGCCAACAAGGGCGGTGGTGTGTATCTCCGCAGCGGGGGACCCGCGGGGACCGTGGAGAGTTCCACCGTCTGCAGCAACTCGGCGAACGACAGCGGAGGCGTATTTTTCGACGGGGTCGGCACGCTACGCAACAGCATTGTCTACTACAACAGTTCGTCGAACTACGGCGGCGCGGGCGGCACGGTCCAGTCCTGCAACACGACGCCGTCGAACGGCACGGCGTGCGTCACTGGGGAGCCGGTGTTCGTCGGCGCCGGCGACTACCATCTTTCGTTCGCGTCGCCGTGCCTTGGCGCGGGGACGAACCAGGGATGGATGGCCACGGCGCTCGATCTAGACCTTGGCCCGCGGCTGGTGGGGCCGAGCGTGGACATCGGCGCGTACGAGCTCGGCCTGCTTCACTACGTGCGCCTGCTGGGATCGTGGACCCCGTCGTCGCCGTACTCGACATGGAACACGGCCGCGACGAACATCCAGGATGCGCTCAACGCGTGCGCGAACGGCGACATGGTCGTTGTGACCGACGGAGTCCATTCCGCCGCCGCGCAAGTCAGCGTCACGCAGGCGGTCAGCCTGGCCAGCGTTAATGGGTCGGGAGCAACAACCATCAACGGCGGTCGCGCGCACCGCTGCCTGTTCGTTAACACCAACGCGCTCATCTACGGCTTCACGTTCACAAACGGATATGCCGATGTGGGCGGCGGTGTGTACATGACAGGCGGGGGGGTGATTCGTGATTGTGTGTTTGCGACGAATCTCGCGGGAGCCTACGGGGGCGGTGCCTTCATTTCCGGCACGGGCGTGATCCAGAACTGCCGGCTGGTCGGCAACACGGCGATCACGAATGATGGCGGCGCGGTGTATTTCGCGAGTGGCGGCACGCTGCTGAACTGCGTGGTGGTTTCCAACTCGGGTGTTAAGGGCGGTGCCTTCTTCTTCGACCACGGCGGTCTCGCGCGGAACTGTCTTGTCGCGGGCAACAGGGCGAGAGGGGGACCACAACCCGCATGGGGTGGCGGTCTCCTGTTCTACCACGGCGGTGGGATCGAGAGTTGCACGATCAGCGACAACACCGGGACGGGTGGTGGTGGCGGGATCTACGGGGACGGTGGCGGCGCCGGGTACGTGGAGAACTCCATCGTGTTCTTCAACACGGGAGGGACATCCTCGAACTACAGCGGAATGCCTGCGAAGTACTGGACCAACAATTGCACTGCCCCGTCCGTCGGCGCGGCTTGTGTCGCGAGCGACCCTCTGTTCGCGGATCGCACGTATGGAAACTATCATCTGCGGTGGGGCTCGCCGTGCCTCGACTCGGGCATCACCGAGGATTGGATGGCGGACGGCAAGGACTTGGACAACGACCTGCGAATCTGGAACAACGAGGTGGATATCGGCGCGTACGAGCTGCCGATTATTCACGTGGCGACCGACGGCGATTCCGTCCCGCCGTACACCACGTGGGGCGATGCCGCTACGAACCCCGTGGACGCGGCCTCTGTGAAGCGCGCGCACTGTGCGATATGGGTCGCGGACGGGACGTATCCAATCAGCGCGCAGATTTCGCTGACCGGCCGCGTGACATTCGTGAGCGTGAACGGCGCCGCGAACACGACCATTCGGGGGAACGGCGCGACCCGCTGCTTCGACATCGGCTACGGCAGCTGCGTGATCGACGGGCTCACGATCGAGGGCGGCGTCGCACACGCCGGGAACGGGGGCGCGGTGTACATCACCCGCGGCGGATCGGTGCAGAACTGCATCATCCGCAGCAATCGCGCGAGCCTGGGCGGCGCGATCTTCTGCTTTGCCAGCGGCGTGGTGGACCGGTGCACGCTCGTGGCGAACACGGCGACCAACAGCGGCGCCGGCGCGGTGTACCTGCTGGCCGGCGGGCTGGTGAAGAACTGCCTCGTGTACAGCAACACCGCAGTCAGCGCCGCAGGGATCTACCTCGGCTATGGGACGGGCATGGTTCAGAACTGCACGGTCGTCCGGAACATCGCTTCGGATCAAGGCGGCGGGATTTACTGCGGACCCGAATCCCGCGTCGAAAACACCATCGCCTGGTTCAACATCGGCTCGCCCGGGTCCAACCATTATGAAAGCGGCCTGGACATCGCGTACACGAATTGCTGCACGGCTCCGGCGATCGGCACGGCCTGCGTCGACAGCGATCCTCGATTCGCAAATCTTGGCGCCTGCGATTTCCATATCGGCACCAATTCGCCGTGCGTGGACACCGGCATCGACGCGATGGGCGTCACCAACGACTTCGACGGCATGATGCGGCCGCTGGACGGGAACCGCGACGGCGCGGCGAAGTGGGACATCGGCGCGTACGAGGCGATGAACATCTTCGCGGACACGGATGGCAACGGGATGCCCGACGGCTGGGAGTACGAGCACTATGGCTGGCCGGTTTCAGGCGCGAACCCGAACGGGCACGACGACGGCGACGGGGTGAACAACCTCGACGAGTCCATCGCGGATACCGACCCGCGCGACAGCACGTCGTTCCTCAGCTTCACGAACATCTTCTGCGACGGCGAGTGGCGGACCCTGCAGTTCCGCTCGTCGGCCAACCGGCTCTACACTCTTCAGTGCAGCACGAACCCGGCCATCGCTTCCTCATGGACGAACGGCGGGTACGTGGACCAGCGCGGCAACGGCAGCACGCGCTCGTGGAAGGAAACGAACGCGCCGGTGGTCGCCGACCGGATTCTGGTCGAGCTGCCGTAGTAAACGCGCTCTCCAGAGCGCGTTGGGCGAAGCGGTCTGGAGACCGCTTCTACACGCCGCCCCGCTGTTTGTGTAAGTTCGGCGATGGTGTAAATTTCCTATATGAGTCTTGCTCGTTCAATTGGCCTGGCCGTCCTGCTTGCGTCGCTGTCCACCCACGCCTTCGCGTGGGGCGGGCGCGTGCACATGGACATCAACCGTGCCGCGGCGCTGAATGTCCCCGACGAGATGGCCGCGTGGCGCGCGTACGCGGACCTGCTCGGCCGCGATGGCATCTGGCCCGACGTCTGGAAGGGCGGCGACGAGACGGAGGGCCCGCGGCATTACCTCGACGCGGAGCGCTACAGCCCGCTGGCGATCACCAACCTGCCGCGGGATCATTCGAAAGTGCTCGCGCTCGTCGGCAGCGACGATGCCCGGAACGGCCTGCTCCCGTGGGTCATCCTGGACGTGGAGAACAAGCTGACCCAGGCCATGGCCAGCAACGATTGGGTGTCGGCAACGCGCTATGCCGCCGCGCTCGGGCACTACGTGGGGGATGGCCACCAGCCGCTGCACCTGACGGAACATTACGACGGCAGCCCGGGCCCGGACGGCAAGGGCATCCACATGCGGTGGGAAGAGCGGATGCCGTTCTTCTACTGGAAGGCGGAGATGCTCAAGCCGAAGCGGGCGCGGTATCTGGACGATCCGTGGAACGCCGTCCTCCGCCAGCTCGCGCAGGCGCACGACCGCTTCAGGGACATCTACAAGGCCGACTACGAAGCGACCCGGCTGGCGGACGAGGACGTTGAATCCGCGGAGTACTACCGTGCGATGTGGAAGCGAACAGGGGACCTGTTCACGGAGCAGGTCAGCGCGGCGGTCACCGATCTTTCCAGCCTCTGGTATACGGCGTGGGTGAACGCCGGGAAGCCGGCGATTCCGAAGCCGCCGAAGCACGTGTCGCAGAAAACGGTCTGGCAGCCCGCGGCAAAACCGGCGGCCGGGCTGCCGGTATGGCCGGTCCTGGCGGCGCTTGCCGCCGTCGCCGCGCTGGCGGTTCTCCTGCTCCGCCGCGCACGGTGAAGCGTCCGCGGCAGGCAGTTCGACCGCGGATCTCGCGGATGTTAACGGAAAGAGGTTGCCCGCGAATTATCGCTGATTAACGCGAAGGGCAGCTCGTCGGTCTGTCCCACCCAACCCACCCCGGCCTATCGGCCACCCCTCCGAGGGAGGGGATTTTTCCATGATCCCTTAACCTTTGGACCTTGGACTTCAGGCTTCCGCTACCTTCCGAACACTTCGAACTCCCACAGCGAGTAGCCCCACTCGGCGGCGCGGGTCAGGCCGGTCAGGCGGACATAGCGGCCGGTGCATTTCAGGCCGATGATTTCCTCGGTGCCGCCGCGGCAGTTTTTCTTGGCGTGGATGTTCTTCCAGGTCTTGCCGTCGTTGGACACGTCGATCGCGTAATCCTTCGCGTGCGCGACTTCCCACACGAGGCGGATGGCCTCGATGAGACGCGGCGCGCCGAGATCGATCGTGAGGGTCTGTGGGTCCGCGAACTCGGATGACCAGCGCGACTTCGGATTGCCGTCCGTCGCGTTCGCGCCGTCGCAGTCCGGCTTCTCGACCGACGAGACCTTCACGGGCTTGCCGCGCGACAGCAGGGCCGGTGCGGAAGGGTCTTCCACGAATACGGCGCGGATGTTCTTGTGGGCGTTCATCGTGACGCTGACGGGATTCGCTGAGCCCGCGATGTCGCCGCTCCACTCGCCGAACTTGTAGCCGATGGAGGGGTACGCGGTCAGCGTCACCGCCGAACCGGCCTTGTAGGGGCTGGCCTTCGGCGAGGCGAACACGCGGCCGTGCTCGGCCGCGGTGACCAGGTAGAACTGGCCGGGCGTGTCCCGGCAGTACACGCGCACGTAGTCGATGAAATGGTACTGCGGAAGCTCCGTGGTCTCGTCGGGCTCGCCCGGCATGTCGCCGCCGACCGCGGTGTTGAGGATGAGGAACATCGGGATCTGCGGGACCGTGTTGGCGGTCGAGAACCGCTTCACGCCGTCGATGAACCAGCGCATTTCCTTGGGCTCCCACTCGAGCGCGTACGTGTGGAAGTCGGCGGAGTAGTCCTCGCCGATGAAGTCCTCGCTCTGCGAGTACAGGCCCGGCCAGGTGCCGGTGTGCAGGGACATGGTGATCATGTTCGGCTGGCTGCCGATGCATTCCATGATGTCGATCTCCGGCGGCCACGAGCCGTCGTCGGGGAGCATCCAATGGGCGGGCCAGAGGCCCTGCGTGCGGGGGAGCTTCGCGCGGATCTCGACGCGGCCGAATGTGATGGCGAACTTGCCGCGCGTCTCGACGAGGCCGGAGGTGAAATCGCGGCCGCCCATGGAGCGCCTGCGGCTGCGGAGCACGAGGCAGCCGTCCCGGATGTAGACCTCGTCGGGCGAGTAGTACTGGCGCTCGTTGTTTTTCACGAGCGCCGCGTCCTCGACCGCCCACTTCGAGTTGTCCACCGAGGGCCCGTCGAACTCGTCGCTCCAGAGCAGGCGCCAGCCGCGCGGCTCGGCGGCGGGCGCGGCGAGAGCGATCAGGGCGAATGTAATACCGAGGAAATGTTTGTTCATTGATGTTATTTAACCACGAAACACACGAAACACACGAAAACGAAATCAAATCGGGAAAGGCCGGACATGTTATGCCTTTCCCGTTTCGTGTAATCCGTGTGTTTCGTGGTTAAGAATCTATTTCTGTTCGTCTTTCTTCTTCAACAGAGCATCCAGGTCCGCGAGGGGCGAGAAAATGGAGGGAGAGAGTTTCTCCTCGGAAGACGTTTCGCGTCCGGCGAGGAGATGCTTCTCGTGTTCGTGGTCGTGACAGTAGAGGCAGAGGAGCTCCCAGTTGCTTCCGTCGGGCGGGTTGTTGTCGTGGTTGTGGTCCTTGTGGTGGACGGTCAGCTCGCGAAGGCGGCGGCCCTCGAACTCGCGGCCGCAGCGGGCGCACAGGTGCGGGAAGAGCTTCAGCGCCCGCTCGCGGTAGCCGGACTGGCGGAGCGCGGCGTCGCGGCGGAGCTCCGCGAGGATCTTCGCGCGCTCTTCGTCGGTGAGCTGCTTTTTGCGCGTGGTCATCTGCAGTTGAAGATACCCGCAGAACACGCGGAAAAACACGGAAAAAAGGCAGCGGGGTCCGACAGAGGGTTGCGACGGAGCGCAACCCTCCGACCGGGATTCGGAGGGCGCCGCTCCGTCGGCGCCGGCACGTTCACACGGCCGGTTTGAAGAACTTCTTCGTGTACAGCAGGTACACGAGGAAGGCGGAGAACCAGGCGAGCATGAGCCAGATGAGCTGTCCGCTTTGCGGCATGCCGCACTGCTGCATGGCCTGGATCTGTTCCGCCGGGAGGTTCATCTTCGTGTACAGCTCGGCGAGGTCGATGCGGCCGAACGTGAAGAGGGTGGACGAGCCCCAGAGGGCGGCGAGCGCGGCAGCGCCCCACCACGCGGCGATGCGGAGGCGGTACAGCCCCCACGCGACCCACAGGGAGAAGGCCGTGGAGAGCACGACGACGGCCGCGCCGGCGGCGCCGGTCAGGATGCGGCCGAACACGGGCGTGGCCCAGTTGTAGGTGACCATGAACGCGGCGGACGCCGCCCACGAGAGGAACATCAGGCTCAGCGCGAGCACGGGCAGGGGACAGCGGTCGGTCCAGCGCTCCCGCGCGTCCCGCGCCTCGCACGTGGCCCTGACGTTGCGGCCGGCGTAGAACAGGAGGAAGGCGGAGGGCAGGAACACGTAGATGAACGAGAGCGTGCCGAACATGACGATCTTCGCGATCGCGACGGCCTGCGCGGGCATCTGCCCGCTCCGGCTCATCTGCGCGAAGATGTCGGGCATGAGCAGGAGCAGGAAAGCCAGCGCGCTGACTCCGCAGGCCAGCCAGAGGCACGAGAAGATCAGCGACAGCGCGCGGGCCCAGCGTCGTGCGAGGATGGAGCCGACGCCCATGGTGATGAACCACGCCGCGAGGAACGCGTAGAACAGCGCGCCCGGGACGACGGCGCGCAGCGACGCGCTCTTGTCCATCATCGTGCCGAGGACGATGAGCGGGAGGAAGAGGGCGCAGAGTCCGCCGAGGAGGATCTGGAAGATGCCGAACACGACCAGGCCGACCTTGCGGTCCTTGAAAGAAGCTTGTCCCGTTGCCGCCGCGAGTTCCGTCATGATGAACCTCCTGTGACGGATGGTTTAACCACGAAACACACGAAATACACGAAAAAAAGCGGGCGGGACGACGGACGGGAGGGAACAGAAGATAACGAAAGCGGGTGAACGGAAAGAAGGATGCCCGCGGATCACGCAGATAGACGCAGATGGAGGACGGGGAACAGAAGGTAACGAAGGAAGAGAAGACAGGATGAGGTTAACGGAAAGAGTGCCGAACTCTTGCCGGGAGCTGACCTCCTTGGCACGCCGTAGGCTCGGCGAAGGCGGCTGATCTCTGACCGCTGATCTCTGGCCTCTGGAAGAGGGGGCTTCGCCGGGTGGGGAAGGCGTGGGTGGTTGCTTACAACGACGAAGAGTGACCGCGGATTAACCCCGCACCAGAGCAAAGCACGGTGCGGGGCGCAGCGCGAATGCGAAGCCAGGAAGTTGACCGCGGATTTCGCGGATGGGCGCGGATTGCTGAAAGCGTGCCGCTGGCCTCTGACCTCCCAGGCACGCCGGAGTCCCGCAGGGCGAAGGCGGCTGGCCGCCGGCCTACGGCTCCCGCACCTGCTCCAGGTCCGGCAGGTTCGTGAAGAGATTCTGGTTAAGATCGAACTCGAGACTGCGGTGCAGCAGCGGGGCTGAACGTCGAACCAGAAAAAAGGGAATCCCCTCCCTGGGAGGGGTGGCCGCAGGCCGGGGTGGGTTCGGCCCTCGTCTTTTTCCAAACCTTGGAAAAAATTTCCAAACATTGGAAAATCCCGCCCCGGAGAAGCGTCTTCACAGCGCCTTGGAGAAAGACTAGAATGCGGGCCGGACAAGGGGGCGTCTGAACACACGAGCAACCGGTGAGAAAGTACCACGCGATACATATCACGGGCTATCCGAGGATAGGAAAACTAAGTGGCTGTGCGTGAAATGTAGCGCGCGGTCCATTAAGCGTTGGCATTAACGACAGAGGGTAAATGAGCATCTACGCAAACACGGTGTTTTTTGGCTGCAATTACAATGACAAGAAGATCAAGAGCCAGTTTGACGCGTTGAAAGTTCGTATTGAAAAGGACACACCATTGTCGTGCGTCATTATCGACAAGCGCGTGGGCAAAGCAGCCAGAGATATGTGGAAAGACATCCGACTACATATCGAAGAGGCTTCAGCGACGGTGTTCGACGTCACGGGCTTCCGGCCGAATGTTGTGCTGGAACTCGGCTATGCCTTGTCAATTAAGTCCGAAGACAAGGTCTTCATTACTTTCCGCCGACGAAAGAACCGAGGCCAACAACCCAAATGGCTGTTGAGCGATATTTCCCATCTGACGAGATACGAGTACATCAGCATTCCCGACCTCGACAAGCATGTCAGACAGCAGCTAGACAACACGCCATATCTCAAGGGTTACACTGCATTCCTCAAGGAGTGCGAAAGCACAAACGCTGTGGACAAATACAAAGAGTTTGGACTGAAAGTCATCACCCTCCTCCGCGACAATGGCTCCCAGACTGATCAACAAATTAGAGACATCATGGCTGGTTCAGCATGTAGGTTTCTGCAAATGACCAGGATGCTCAAGAAACACAACCTTGTTGTGCGGACGCGTGGTAAGCACGGGAAGTACTCGATTCCGCAAGAACAGAAATAGGAATGCAACAATGTGGTGGAGAGGCACGCGATCCCGCGGCGGGTTCACGCCCCACACCACCAACATTCGACTGGCATGAAGACAGCAGGACAAGCAAGACAACCACAATGAGAACAAACACACTCGTACAACCTGACAATCAACTTGGACTTGAGCTTGCCGCTCTTCTTGCAAGTGATCAGCCATACTCGCGCATAGTGTTTGTCTCGGCGTTTACCGCACTTCGCACTGTTCTGAGACTGCGTGAAGGATTGCTTGCGGCTGCAGAAGCCGGGGCTACCCTCCGATTGACAGTCGGCATTGATCTAGGAGGAACCAGCCGCGATGTTCTCGAGGAGTTGGTACGTTGGAATTGCGAGGTGTTCATTTATCACAATCCCATTCCTCGATCCACTTTCCATCCCAAAGTGTATCTCCTTGAGCGGGAGTCCGATGCAACACTGTTTATCGGGTCAAACAACCTCACAGACGGAGGCATGTTCACGAATTATGAGGCAGCAACGCGGCACGACTTTTCGCTACCTGCCGACGCACGTGATTACCGAAGATTGCTGAATCCGCTTCAGAGATTTCTTGAACCTAACGGGCCAACGGTGTGCCCACTTGACGCGCCTCTGATCGAGACGCTAGCTGCGCGCGGATTACTTACCACCGAGACTGAAGCTCGGCGAAGCCGACGCGCTCAACGCGAACAACAGGCAGCGGGGAATCCGGAAGCACCAGCCAACCCATTCGCCCCAGTCGCCGTCCCGCTGCCACCGCTGTTGCCAAGGGGCATTAGAGCTGAAAATGCGCCGGAGCGGGCGTCCGTAGAGCCAGAAGCGGAGGTGTCCCCTCCCGCCGGACTCCCACGACCGACCGGTGTCTTGGTCTGGAGAAAGACGCTCCCGAGAACTGACGCCCTGCAGGTTCGAGAAGGGAGTCATCATGTTGGCGGCGTGAGATTGACTCAGGCATCCTTCGAGAGTCCGCCGGGACATGTAATTGACCAAACGACCTACTTTCGACGCCTATTTGACGACTATGACTGGGAACCCGAGGCAGGCCGACACCGAGACCAAGAACATGCATTTGTGCCGATGCGAATTCTTATCCGCGGAGTGGATCACGGCATTCGGAACTTTGAGGTCAGTCACAAGCCTTCTGGAGAGGCCGGACAAGCGAACTATACAACCATTCTTCGCTGGGGACGCAATTTCAACGACGTTATCGAGCGAGAACGGCTGACCGGAACAGTCTTTTCGCTCTACGAAACCACCGGAGCGGACGCGGGATTCCTTATCGAAATCACCGAGGCCTAGGATCGAGACGCCCTAGTTCGTGTCGGTTGTCTCGCCTTCAAGTGGCGGCAAGCGGTGCCGTCGACCGCGCAGCCTCAGCCATGTGTCGTGAAGCAAGTCGCGTTGCGTGTGTGTCAGGCCAATCGCACCAAGCACATGAGCGTCCTGCTCTTTCAGATACGCGACATCATCGCTGCTCTGTCGGAATCGCCTGTCGGCGCGACTTAACTCGGTCGCCTTGACTTTGACTAGGGGGACAAGAAGCCTCTCTATTTCGGATGGCACTAGTTCAAGCACACCTCCTCCGTAGTGACGTCCTTCCATCTCGGCGCAGAGACAGGTCAAGCTATTTACAAACGAAAACACGAGCGCCTCCGCGCTTACACCTAACGGTTGGATACGATACGCCGTGTCCGTAGTGTAAGCACCTGCGGTGTTTAACACGAGACGCGGAAAATTGTGTGCCCGCTTCAGCATAGCTATTGGCGCTGTATAGACCGACGGAACCCGGTACCAAAGATTTCTAGTCCGACACTTGAACCGCTTGTGCAACTCTTGATCAAGGCCCTCTTGTAGATATCGACGGGCATGAGCTGGCAACGACTCGATATCATCCTCTTGAAACCAAAGGAAATTTGACGGGAGCCCGGTTCGTTTGTTCTCACGATGATCATCATCAGAGAAGATCAAACCTCGCACGTGGTCACTCCGCCCGAACATGGGATGCGCCCAACGTTGCAGAGAGAAGTTCTTCACTACCTGATCTGGAACAAGAAAGAACTTGTTTGCACCGGTCACAATGCCAACATCGACTGATGCGATATCGGCAAACTTCTTGATGTCCGGTCGGTCGCGGAGCTCCGCGATGAGATCACGTTCACGTTGTGACAGAAAGATCGGCATCCACTTGCCTTCAATTGTCACCCCGTTGGTGTAAGTGGCCGTTCGGAAGATTCGTTCGGGATCATCTTCAAGTGCTTGCTTATTGGGCATGGATATCGCCGCAACGCCCCTAGCCTTCTGTGCAACTCTGGTCTTCTTCTCTGCAAGGAGTAGAACTGTTCCCTGAAGTGTGTCTGCGAACCAGATTTCTTGAGGGTCAAGAACTAACACCCGTGAACATTGTTCAGCAAGATACTGCCTTAGGGATTGCGCATGCGGAATATGGAATATCTCCGACGGAATAACCATGGCAAGACGGCCACCGGGACGAAGAAGCTTAATTGATGCAAGGACGAACGGCACCCAAGCGTTCGTATGCTTAGTGAAGCGCAGATGAAGCTGAGAGAAGATCGTTTCCGCCAACTCTTGTTGCTCCTGCGAAAGATACTGATAGCGGATGAATGGCGGATTGCCGACAACCGCATCAAAACTCTCGCTATTCTGCGCCTTGAGCAAATACCAACGGAGAAAGTCGGTCTTTATGAGGCGAATTGGAAGAGAAGTTCTCGACCTTGCCTTTTCTGCCTCGCCGTCGTCTAGCTCACAGGCGGTCACACACTTCAACGCCGAGAAGCCCTCCCGCTCAATAGCCTCCAGAAACGCACCATCCCCGCAGCTTGGCTCAAGTATCGTCTCGGGTTTCGAGACATTGACCCATCTTGTCAAGAACGCGGCAATCGCGGGCTCAGTGTAAAAACCACCTCGCAACTTTTGTGCCGACTCCAATGCGATGAAGTTCATTTTGTCCGCCAACCGTGGTTGATGCTTCGCTTCATGCGCGTGACAATAGCAAATACTAACGCGTGCGAAAGTCTTTTTTTGAGGGGCGCCCAACTTTTCTTTTTCCGGAAGTCTCGTAGCTCTGCAGTGACTCCTCTGGAATTAGGTGGTCGCGTCCGTATTTTTCTGATTCCAGTCTCTCTTCAAGTATCAACTGCCTCACCCTAGCTGGCGTTACCCCCAGATAGGAAGCCGCAGACTCGGTGGTATGGAGCTTGCTCATGCGCAAGTAATACCATAGCCTCTAGAGCAACGAAAAGAGCAAGAATCGGGCGAGCAATCGGCTTCACTCGTACGCAAGACCCGGGGGCTCGAAATCCGCTTACCCTGACACGCAAATCAGCAAATGAAACTGAGGGATCGACTGGTTCAAGTAGCCTTGGATTGGCAGCGTCGCTTTGGAGTGGCTCCCGCAATTACTTCCGCGATATCCGAATATGATGCCGCTTGTCTTGTGGGGTGTCCCGAAGACGCGTACTCCAAGTACATGCGGGATAAGACTGCGGTTTCGCGAGGAGCCGATTTCGTCCATGACGGACGCCGCTACCAAGTGAAGGGTAGTCGGCCAAGCGGCAAGCCGGGCTCTGCCGTGACGAAGGTCGGTAAGCCGAGAAACTACGATTGGGATTACCTGATATGGATCCTTTACTCCACGGACTACGAGATGCAAGAGGCGTGGTTGTGGACGGCTGCGGAGTACAAGGTAGAACTTGATACTGTTGAGCACATTAGGCCTGAGCATATGCGCAGAGGGAAGAGGCTTAGATAAAGCCTTGCTATATTGGCATCCAGATTTGACGGCTCCAGAGCTTGATATACTCGTCGGTTGGCTTGGTGCGTCGAGTCTCGGCTGCAGGTGGGGAATGCAGATGATATGAGACTCTCGACGAAGAACGTACTCATCGGTTCTGGGCTTGCACTTCTCGGTACACTGATTACCGCATTGTTTACGGTATGGACCAAAGCCCCTACGCAAGAAGTCGAAATGAACGGAACGACCGGCGGGGCTAACGTTGCAAATTCTCAGGTGCACGGCGACGTTATCGGTGGCAACAAAACGGAAATCTACTACCCTGCAGTCGCCGCCACCAATTCAGGCGTTCAGACCAACAATCACGAAATCGAACTCTTGGATCTTCTTCTCCTGTTTACGGTCAATGAGAAGGGCGTTGTGCCGGGCTGGTCGACGGGAGCGTCGCCTGATTCGCCAATAGAGTGGGATACGGACGGACTGAGCGGAGCTATTCCGCAGGGTGTCTTATCCAGGAACTGCAATGCTGCGCGTCATGGAAAGACAACCGTCACAATCAAAGGGAATCCGACACACAAGCAGTTTGGCAAGACTGTTCATCCAGCCGTGTGGAATATCAGCATATTCGGCTCGAGGGGCGGCGGGATCGAATGCGTTCAGATTAGTAGCGTTTACTCGGACTGCGCCAGTCCTCTGAAAGTTGCAGCCGCTGTGAATCAATATCTGGAGTTTAAGGATATGGGCCCTGGGCATCCTCTTCTGCCCGTTGCCAGACTCTACAAGCTCTCTTTGCCCGATAGACAACCATGCTGGCTTGTCGAATCCTGTATAAGAACCAACGAAGCTTCTTACGTTGCCGGCCTCACTTTGTTCCCAACGAGTGCGCCGTGGACCCATTCATTTCTGAACGAGCTGCTGCCGCAATCTCCATCGGCTAATGACCCGCTAGACGATTCGGAACGGGCTAAGACTGCGGATGGGTGGCACCCCCCCGAACTGCCTCCCGGTTGCACGCGCGTGTCCATCTATGATGCTGTCGGCTCTGGTGGTAGCTGTCCTGTGAGTTGGCCTGTGCTCTGTCATTCGACGGCAGTCTCGGGGCGCGTCATCAACAATCGTTTCTATATCGATGTTACCATTCCGTGTTGGCCCCCTGTGTCCAACTACGTAACACTTTCAGGAAATAGGTTTTTGCATGTAGCTCCAGGACTGCCTTGGGAGATCAACTACAGCGCACGTGATATCGAGGTTGTAGACTATAATACGAATCCGCTTTGTCAGGTGGAGTACAGACAGCCTTACTCGGTGGTTGTTAAAGGCCCTTTCCCTGTTGATGCGCCGTCTTCTGCGCGCTCGTCCATGCCAACAGCCAAATTCAAATATCCATCTTCTCGTTTCTTGGGTGTGTACGCCGAGTGAACCAGGAATCTCCCGCGAGGCGGCGACGGCGCGGTTGCCGCATCGGGGGCTTCGGTTTGATTTGTGCGAAGTGCGCCTCCGCGCGCCGGGCGGGGTGGATGTGGGGAGGCTGTTCGGCGGGCGGAAGGATTTGGATATTCGGGTGCCGGCGGATTGTCTGCACATGGCGCGGCTGGGTGTGGATATCGCGCATGTGAGGAAGGATTTGGAGGCGAAGCCGACGGCGTAACACTTGGATTTAGAGGTGATATCAAGAAAAGAACTAAAGATAGTGCATCAGAAATTGGTTAACCTCTCCCCGGGGGCACATTGTTGCCCCCGGTTCTTTTTTGTCTATCAGCTTTGGGAAACAGAGGGAAGAGGGGGGGCAGAAGATACCGAAGGCGGGTGAACGGAAAGAGGTTAACCCGCAGAACACGCAGACAAACGCAGATGGAGGACGGGGAACAGAAGGTAACGAAGGAAGCGAAGACAGGATGAGGTTAACGGAAAGAGTGCCGAACTCTTGCCGGGAGCTGACCGCTGACCTCTGATCTCTGGCCTCTGGAAGAGGGGGGCTGCGCCGGGTGGTGAAGGCATTGTGGGCGGGGACCAGGTCGATCATCCTTCGAGTTTGCTTAACTTGGGGCGCCGATTGGTTTATCATACGACCATGCAGCCTGCCGGCAGGGCGGGGGCGGTGAAGGGAGGGGGGGTAGATGGCTTCCTGCGAATTCTTTGCGAAGTGTTCGTTTCTCTACGACCAGCTGGCGGACAAGCCGGCCACGGCCAAGCTCTACAAGAACTCCTACTGCTGCGGGGAGATTCACAAGTGCGCGCGGTACCGCGTCTTCAAGATGCTGGGCCGGGCGTTCGTTCCGGAGGATTTGTATCCGAACGAGATGGATCGGGCGGACGCGATCATCGCGGACGCGAAGGGGCAGGCGTCGGGCTGAGATCATCCCTCGAGCGCGAGACTCTCGATCTTCGCCCGCAACCGGGCCGCGCGATCCGCGCCGACGAACACGGACAGCGAGGATTCGATCTTCGGCGCAACCTTGGGCAGGTCGAGCACCGACAGCCACTCTCTGTCCACTTCGATCCGAACTTGGTGGCACGCAACCTTCAGGATGGACCGGGCCATGGCGCCGCCGACGAGGGGCTCCAGGATGTTCACGATTTCCTGTTTCAAGTCACGCATGGCCGGCCCCCTCTTCGGTGTGGAGCGACCGGAGGAGATTCCGTTGCTCGAGCGCGCCTATGGCCAGGAAGAGGTAGGCCAGGTTCCACCCAAGGTCCGTCATGTGGCCTGCATGGTACAATCCGACCCAATCGAGATAGGCGTACGCGATGTCGGAAGTGGACCAGAACACGAGGCCGAGCGCGACATACTGCCAGGGCCTTGCCACCGACCCGCCGGCAAAGAGCCTGCAGATGTGCGTCACGGTGAGCGCCAGCAACAGGAGCGGCAGGTCCAGGACGGGATAAGCAAGGGCAACGATCTTGTAAGTCGCGCTTGATTCGGCATCACGCGCGATGGGAAGAAGGAGGAATTGGCCCACAAGGACTACGATCACGGCGAATCCGCCGACCAGGCCAAGGTAGAAGACAGGGCTGCCGAAACCCATGCCGCTTCGGTGATACCGGATGATCGTGACCGACAACCCCGCGATGAGAGGGATGTAGCTCGCGATCCAGATGCCGTCCAGGAAGCTGGGGTACAGCTCGTCCATGTGGTATCCGAGTGCGGCCTCCATCACGAACCAGCCGAATTCGGCCGCGAAACACAGAGCCATGGACACCGCGAACCCGGACCACGCGAGCTTGGTTGCATCCCATTGTTTGAGCTGCGCCGTTGCGGAGCCGAAGGCCAACATGGCGAGCAGGGAACACATGGCGGGCAGGGCGTCGCTGACGGCCACCTGCCAGCGCGGCAGATCGCCGCCCGACCCAAGCATGAAAAGGACAACACCGACGATAGCTACGATTCCGGCGATGATCCAGATACTGCGTACAGTCATTGGAGGCTCCGTATGATGCGCAAACGTCGCGAAACGCGTCGTGAAAAAGTCTGACCGAAGCAAGGAGCAAAGTCAATCGGGGCCAGAGGCTTGCGCGCGAATCACGCGAATGGGAAACGGAAGGATTTTAACGCAAAGGCGCGAAGAGCGCGAAGAGACGCAAAGGGGAAGAGGGGGCTTCGCTGGGATGAGAAGGCGTGGGGGATGCTTATAGCGACGAAGAGTAACCGCGAATTTCGCGGATGGCGCGGATTCCCGAGCGCATGCAGCTGACCGCTGACCTCTGGCCTCTGACCTCTCACAAAGGGGGCTTCGCCGGGACGAGAAGGCGTGGGTGGTTGCTTGCAACGACGAAGAG
>CAYQYB010000017.1:0-22572 GCA_964421535.1 uncultured Verrucomicrobiota bacterium
AAATACAGCGCAAATTGCGCAAAGGTTTTACGCAATCATTAGCCTATTAAATATACTTATTTGTAATATTCTTCTTGCATAATACGCAAACGGTTGCGATTATATCCTCACGCTAAAGATGTATCCGATATGGAGTTCGCTTTGCATCCATTTGACGGCTTCACAAATGCGGGGGTAGTCATGAAAAAGAGCACGCGACATCAGGAACCTTGCGCAGTGGTTGTATCGCACGGAGGGACATCGCCAGTGACGTTCAGTCGGAATCGCCGGTGTCGCGTCTTGTCTCTTCTTCTTCCCGTTCTTTTTGTTCTGTCCGCATCGGCGTACGGCGCGAAGTACGGGTTTGAATCGGGGACGGAGGGATGGGCGGCGAAGCTGGACTGGGGCGCGGGGAAGGACCGATGCACGAATGTCGCGCAGTCGAGTTTCTGGGGATACGGCGGCTCGACGAATTCGCTGCGGATGGATTGCGTGCTGACGGGCGCGCTGGACACGGCGGTGGCGGGCATCACGTTCGATCCGGTAAGACTGCAGGGCTCGCAGATCACCGTGCGCGTGTACTGCCCGTCGAACTCCAGCGGCACGGGCCAGCCATGGTCGCACACGCAGCTGCGCATCTATGTAAAGGACAAGAACTACAAGTTCCAGGAAAGCGCGTGGGATGCGTTCCTGATCACGAACGGGATTTCGACGCAGACGCTGACGTACGTCGTCACCGGTGCGGACTACAGCGGCGGCCCGTTCGACTCGACGAACGTGACCGAGTTCGGCGTCGAGGCGGTGTGGCGCGGCTACGGCACGTACACGGGTCCGCTCTACCTCGACGAGGCCGGCTTCGGCGCGGCGTACACGTCGGCGCCGCCTCCGCAGACGATCACGAACACCGAGCACTTCTACGACATGGAGGCGGCGTACCAGAAGGAGTGGTGGAAGTGGGGCACGAACCCGGACGGCTGGCACGCGAAGGCGTGGACGAACACGTACTACGCGACCAACCAGGGCTACAACGCGTCCGTCGCGCTGGCGGCGCACGCCGTGTTCAACACCAACAACAGCTCCGAGGTGGTCACGAACGAGCTCGGGCAGGTGACGACGAACGAGTACGCGTTCCAGAAGGGCGTGTTTGAAATCGCGTACCAGCCGGCGCTGAACCTGAGCACGAAGGATCACCGCGTCCTACAGGCGAAGCTGCGGTTCGATCCGCCGGTGGCGGACAACGCGTTCGTGGCGAAGATGTACGTCTTCGACAAGATCACCGACCAGTGGTACTTCCACGTCGGCTCGGCCGGCGGCAGCGGCTGGAACTTCCTGGAGTTCGACCTGGATGAGCCGTCCGACTACGCCACGAATCTCACGGAGTATCCCTCGCCCCCGGGGCCGATGAACACGACGCAGATCGGGTTCGTGGACATCGTGGTGTTCAGCAGCCTGTCGTGGACCGGCACGATCTACGTGGACGAGATCGTGGTGGCGGGCCGCGAGACGCGGACGAACTACACGAAGCTGGGCGGCGCGTTCGTCCAGCAGGCCGGCCACAAGTTCGTGGTGGGCGGCTCGAACTTCTACTTCTGCGGCGCGAACATCGAATATCTCCAGACGGTTCCGGACCAGACGGTGATCGAGTGCCTGAACTGGGCCGGGAGCAACAACCTGCAGGTCGTCCGCACATGGGCGATGCAGGAGGGCAAGCCCTACAGCTTCCAGCCGGAGCGCGGCGTGTGGAACGAGCTGATGTTCGAGCACCTCGACCGCATCGTGGCCGAGGCGGGCCACCGCGGAATCCGGCTGATGCTGGGCCTGTGCGACAACTGGGCGCACAACGGCGGCATCTTCCAGTACGTCCACTGGGCGCGCAAGGAGCACCCCGAGAGCGTGGACCTGAGCCTGAACCTCGAGGGCGTGCTCTACCACGACCAGTTCTGGACCAACGCGTGGTGCAAGCAGTGGTACAAGGATTACGTGAACCGGCTCCTGCGCCGCACGAACAGCATCACCGGCGTGGTCTACAAGGACGACCCGACCATCTTCGCGTGGGAGATCGTGAACGAGCCGCGGTGCGAATCCGACTTCGCCGGCTCGAAGATCCACAACTGGCTGCACGAGATGAGCGACTGGGTGCGCACGATCGACACAAACCACATGCTCGGTAACGGCGAGGAGGGCGGCTACGTCAGCACCTACGACTTCGCCGACACGATCCCGTGGGAGATCTATCCGGACAACTACTACCACTACGCGACGTATGCGACGGGCAGTTCCACGTGCGACCTGTACGGCTGCGGCCGCGGGCACGGCGTGGATTTCATCAGCGACAACAAGAGCGAGTCCACCTACGTCCAGTGGCAGGGCGGGCTCTACACGAACCGCGACCCCGTCTCGGGCGAGTGGCGCGCGGGCAACTCGAACATCAACTTCTGCACGTCGCGCATTTACGTGGACCAGAAGGAGTACAACGTCTGGCGCACGAACAACAACGGCGCGGACCAGCGCTTCGAGTGGATCAACGACCACTGGTACGACGCGCACACGACGATCGGCAAGCCGATGATCCTCGAGGAGTTCGGCATCCACGCGATCGGCTGGATCTTCAACGGCTCCTACGGCCAGGTCCAGCTCCAGCGCACGCCGGAGTACACGTTCCAGGACCGCGTGAACATCTACAGCCAGTACTACGCGCACATCGAGAACGCCGGCATCTCCGGCTCGTTCTTCTGGAACTTCGGCTACCAGGGCATGTGGGACGACCCGTTCCACCTCTGCGAGCAGGTCGCGCCGTGGTATCCGGAGGCCACAGGCAGCTGCGCCACAGCGATCGCGCTCTCGACGAACTACGTGCGGCAGGGCGCGAACGCCCTGCGGATGTCGTGGAACTACACCGGCGTCGTCGACCGCGCGGTTTTCCGGTGCCCGACGAACGAGAAGTGGGTGCTCCGCGTCGACGGCACGTCCACGAACGAGCCGCCGACCCACGGCGTGAACCGCACCAAGTTCTTCTGGAATTTCTATAACCCCGGCGCAAGCCCGGTGAGCGTCGCGCTGGTCGTCGCCGGCGGGCCGGCCTGGATCGAGTGCGAGAGCGCGTCGTACACGCTGACCGCGGGCTGGACCCGCGTGATGTTCGACCTGAGCGCCCGGTACACGTGGACGACGAACGGGCCAACGCAGACCAACTACCTCGTGAACATCCCGAACGCCGTCTCGAACGTGCTCGAGGACGTCAAGCGGGTCAGCCTCGTCGTCCGCGGCCTCCCGTCCGGCGCGGGCTCGCTCTACGTGGACAACATCCAGATCAAGCGCGACGACGGCTTCGTCGTGTACTCCGACGACCCCGTGAACCCGGTGATCAAGGCGCACGCGGACCGCTGCCAGGAGCGCAACGTCGCGACGAACCGCGCCAACGTCATGCCCGTCGCCTCCAACCTCTGGATCGTCGCGGACCCGAACGGCGACACGACCTCGTTCAGCCTCGCCGCGTCGGACGCGAACGGCGACCCGATCTCATACCGGATCAAGACGAAGCCCTCGAAGGGATGGGTGTTCGGCACGCCGCCGAACCTTGTCTACAAGCCGAAGCTTGGATCCAGCGGTTCCGACTCTTTCTCCTACGTCGCCTACGACGGTTTCCGCGAGAGCGCGGAGGCGGTGGTGACCGTGACCCGCTCGTCGTTCGACGACATTCGCTACGATTTCGAGACGGGCGTTGAAGGTTGGTACGCGAACGCCAAGGCGTGGGGTGGCGCCGGCCTCACATCTGTCGTCCAGAGCGCGGAGCGCGCGCTTCACGGAACGAATTCGCTGAAGGCGATGTGCGACCTTTCCGCTGTATCGCTCCACGACTACGGCGATGCGGAAGTGGATATGATGTCCGCGGCGCCATCGGGCGTTATGACGCCGGTCGACTTGATGGGCCAGCCGGTGCAGATTTCCGTGTATTGCCCGGCGGGCGCGCGGGGCACGAACACGTATCCGAACCACATTCAGATATACGCCAAGGATTCCGAGTGGCGCGCCGCGTGGCTTGGGGAAACAAACATTGTTGAAGGGGAATGGGTCACGTTCACCCTGACCGTCGCAACGAACACGCCGAACACGTGGGTGGACGCCGGCTTCACCCCGGACAGGATCCGCGCCATCGGTGTGCGCGTGAAATACGGCGGTACCGGCTCGGCCTACCAGGGCCCGATCTACATCGACGTCGCGCTCTTCCCGCTGATGGAGCACCACCTGCTGTACGGCTTCGGCGAGGACACCGAGGGGTGGGGCACGGAGAACTGGGGCAACGGCAGCGCCCTGCTGAGCTGGACCAACGGCGCCGGGAACCCCGGCGCGGGCGCGCTGGTCGTGCGGCCGGTGAGCGGCGCAAGCTACGGCAAGTTCTATATCAAGGACTACGACAAGGTGGAGAACGAGAACCTGACGTACCGGCCGATTCTCCAGGCGTACGTGTGGGTGCCGTGCGACGCGCCGGTGAACGTGCATCACGCGGTCCAGGTCCGGCTCATCGTCCGCTCGTCCACCGACTCGTGGCAGTACGGGCACCAGAGCGAGCCGTTCATGCTCACGCCGTGCCAGTGGAACCTCGTGCGGTGGGACTTCTCCGACCTGCCGGCGGACGTGCTGCGGGACGTCGACGAGTTCGGCATGGAGATCGTCTGGCAGAACCGCGACGTCTGGAGCGGCCCGGTCATCATCGACTCGATTCAGACCGTGGAGAAGACGCCCTCGGCCGCGCCGTCCGTCGCGTCCGTCACGCCCTCCGCGGGCAGCGTCGGCCGGTTCAAGAAGTTCGAGCTGACCGTCGGCCTGAACAACGTGCAGGGCCTCAACCCGTACGATCCGCACAAGGTGGATTTGAGCGCGACGTTCGTCGGCCCGACCGGCCGCGTGTGGAAGATCAATGGGTTCTACATGGAAGACGCGGGCGACACGCCGGGCAACGGAAAATTCTGTATCCGCTTTGCGCCCAACGAGTTGGGAATGTACACCTATACCGTCACCGTGGCCAACAATCTCGGGACGAACACGACGTCTTCCGCGAATTTCACGTGCGCGGCGAGCGACCAGCACGGCTGGATCCGCGTGTCGAACGACGACGCGCACTACTTCGAGCACGCGGACGACACGCCGTTCATCGGCAAGGGCTACTGCCATCCGTGGGACGGCGACGACGAGGGCATCTTCGCGAGCGCGGCGGAGCACGGGGTCAACTTCATCCACTGGTGGCTCGCGCCGTGGGACACGATGCTGACCATCAAGCCGGTCAACCCGAACGAGGGATGGCGCGACAAGTCGTCGTACGACACGTATCACCAGAACCGCGCGGCCGAGCTCGACCGCGTGGTGGGCTATGCCGAGAAGCACAACGTGAAGCTCGTGTGGACGCTGTGGCCGCACGACTCGATCCGCGACTTCAACTACCACAAGTGGCGCCTGAACGGCAGCTGGGCGCCGTGCTTCAAGGACAACCCGATCGGCATGACCAACAAGGTCAGCGAGCCGGAGTGGTACTACAACGCGTTCAGCGACCTGGACAACCCGCCGAAGAACCAGAAGTTCTTCTACGACGACGTCTACAAGGAATACCAGAACCGGCTGTACCGCTACATCATCGCGCGCTGGGGCTACAGCGAGGCGATCGGCTCGTGGGCGCTGGTCTCCGAGCTGTTCGGCACGTTCGCCAACTCGCTGAGCGCCGTGCGCTACCAGGACCCGCCGGGCGACGTCGCGAAGCCGGGCGATTTCGACGGGCGCGACCCATTCCTCACCATGGCGACGAACCAGGTGGACGGCGCGGACCACGGGCTGGACTGGCTGACGTACATCAACGCGTATTTCAAGACGAACGATCCGTTCGGCCATCCGACGACCGCCAGCTACGGCACTGACGAGTACTGGGACGGCGGCTTCCCGATCGTGGACGTGCCGCAGATCCACACGTACTGCGACCTCTACAACTGGATCACGCCGGCGCTGACCCTGAAGAAGTACCACGGGTTCCTGGCGAGCCACTACAACAAGCCCTCGTTCATGGGCGAGATCGGGACGATCGACTGGAAGAAGTTCGAGCCCGATTACCTGCGCGTGACCGCGTGGCCGGGCCTGATGACCGGCGGCGCCATCACGCCGATGATGTGGAACACGCCGGCCTTCTCCTGGTTCGGCGACGCCAAGATGGGCCCGTGGCTGGACACGATGGCGGACGAGATGAAAGTGCTCTCGCAATTCACCGCCGACATCCCGTTCCACAAGCTCGGGCTTCACCAGGCGGACATGAGCACGAGCCTGACGAACGAGCCCCCGGTCCAGGTCATCTCGACGTTCGAGACGGGCGCGGACGGCTGGCAGATCTTCACCGACCCGGGCTCGAAGACCGGCATCACGGCGATTGCCGGGAGCGGCCAGCATTACACGGAAGGCACGAACAGCCTCCGGATGAACGTCGACATCGGCGAGTGGCGGTACTTCGGAACGCCGATGTGCGGCATCGAAAAGCAGGGCGTCAACTGGAACTGGACGAACTTCTGGCCGCACGGGACGCTGAGGATGGACCTGTACATTCCGGAGTTCTACGACCCCGATCACAACACCAACGGCTTCCTGCTCGGCATCAACAAGGACCCGCGTTCGATCATCGAGGTCTGGACGTACGACGGCACCAACTACAGCAAGTACTCCACGACCAACGAGTTCAAGGCGGACAACGGCTGGAAGAAGCTGACAGTCGGCATGCAGTGGAACCTGGAGTTCCACATGTCGGAAATCCCGACTCTCCGCCAGGCGCAGGAAGTGACGGGCATCAAGCTGTACTTCGGCGACGTCGGTATCCTCCGCGGGCCGGTGTGGGTCGACAACGTCACGGCCGGCCGCTACGCCTTCAACACCGTGGGCCTGATCAGCAGCAACCGCGACTTCGCCGTCGGCTGGCTGCAGGACCGCTCGTGGACGACCACGGTGGCGGGCACTTCCGGCGCCAAGCTCCAGATCAACGGGCTCTCGAACGGCGTCTACAGCGTCGAGTGGTGGAACACGCTGGCCGGCCCGCGCGAGACGGTCAACGCCAACGCCTCGACCGGCACGCTCGTCGTGACCTCGCCCGACTTCATCAAGGACATCGCGTTCAAGGTCCGCCGCGTCGGGTCCATCGGCGCGACCGTCCACGACATCGCCGTCGGCCAGGTGATGGAGTACGACTGGGTCGTGCGCAACCCCCGCCAGATGCTCGAGGTGTTCGTCGCGAACCAGGGCACCGTGTCCGAAACCTTCAACGTCGTCCTGACGGACACGACCGCCGGCGCGGTCGTCGGCACGAACGCCGTCACGCTCGCGGCCGGCTCGTCGGTCCACACGCGCTTCTGGTGGAACTGCATGCTCGGCCCGACCAACGCGGCCCACGTCCTCACCGCGACCGTGGCGGCCGTCCCGGGCGAGACGGACACCGCGGACAACACGCTGTCGGGCCGGACGACGGTGTACGGCCAGACGCCCCCGTGGGATCCCTGCGCCGGCCTGCGCCGCTGGGTGCCCGATTCGGGCGACTCCGACGGCCGCACGCTCGTCGTGCAGACCAACCAGGCGTACGTCTCGGAAGGCAACAGCTCGTTCGAGTTCTATCACCGCTCGCCGAGCAAGTACCAGGCGTACTTCGGCTTCGACCAGGTCTTCGAGAACTGGTCCAACCGGACGTCGTTCTCCTTCGATCTCTACAACGCCGACGGCTCGACGAACGTCCAGATCCTGATGCGCGCCGGGTCGAACTGGGTGTGGTACTACTCCGCGGTCCTGCCGCTCTCCACCGGCTGGAACCGGAACGTGACGTTCCGCTTCGACACCAACACGTGGACCAAGGCCGTCTGGAACGACAACACCCAGCAGAACGATCTCTACTACAACGTGCCCGCCGGCGGCCTCGAGGAGATGCAGCAGCTCTTCATCAAGGTCGCGGGCTACACGACGGACGGCTCGGTCTACATCGACAACATGCGGCTCGACGGCTGGTACACCCTGCGGCTCGGCATGGTCAACGACGTGGACATCTTCCCGAACGCCGTCGCGCTCCAGTCGAACTACACCGGCGCCGCGGCGAACTGGATGTGCGCGCGGTACCTGACCGGCGATTCGTTCACGCAGAGCCAGGCGCAGATCTACGGCGCGACCTCGCACGACGCCTCGCACAACAACGAGATCACCCCGTACAGCAGCGCGAGCTGGCTCTACCAGAACGTGCCGCCCGGCTACTACTTCAGCGCGCGCGCCCGCACGAGCCTGAGCGACGCGATGAAGGAGACGGTCTTCTGGATGGACTACATCCCGTCCGGCGGGCTCAAGACGCCGGTCATGATCCTCTCGGGCACGAACTGGTCCTACAAGGTCGTGCGCGGCTTCCAGACCAGCGCCAAGCCGTACGGCGCGATGTTCTCCGCGTTCACCGTCCACGGCATGTGGCTCAAGGACACGCGCCTCGACGGCATGGGCTACGACGTCTACGCGACCGCGCAGGAGATGGAGAACGTGTACCTGCCGTCCACCGCCAACAACGACTACTGGCTCGTCTGCGAGCCGCCGCCCGAGACGGAGGCCGTTTCCAACGTGCTCGACCAGATGGATGCCACGACCGTGATCCTCGGCGGCGGCGAGCCGAACGCGGAAGTCGCCGCGTTCCTCGCGTCGAAGTTCTCGAGGCCCGGCAAGACGTTCGGCGACACGTCGCCCGAGCGGGGTGGGGGAACGCCGCCTCCGGGGCTGACCAACCTGCTGAGCGTTGTTCCGGACGCGCTGCGCGCCGACCAGGACTTCATGACCTCGTTCAACGGCGCGCAGGACATTTCGTACTACGAAGTCAACAAGGGCCTGGCGAGCCACTACTACCTGGCCGCCGGCGGCGTGCGCGGCCCCGGCAGCACCAAGTACATCATCAAGCTCGCGCCGGACGGTTCGTTCCAGCAGGCGACATGGGCAGACGAAACGTCGCTGTATCCGTTCGTGCCGGTCGAGGCCGCGGTGTGGACCGCGCAGAACGGCACGCCCGGTGCGTCCGTGGTCGGCACGCAGCTGCTGTACTCCGCCAGCGCGTCGCCCTCGCCGTTCCTGCCCGCGTGGGAAGTCGTCCTGCAGGGCGCGCAGAAGACCACGAACAACATCGGGCAGGACAACCCCGTCGTGACGAACGACAGCGATGGCGACGGAATGACCGACGCGGAAGAACTGTACGCCGGCGTCAACCCGACGAACAAGCAGTCGGGGTTCGACATCGACGGCAATCATCTCGCCAGCAGCGGCGGGACCAAGGTGACGATCTCGTGGCCCAGCCTTGCCGGCCGGAGCTACAGCCTGTACCGCGGGACGAACATCAACCAGCGCTTCCCGCTCCTGCAGTCCGGCATCTCCGCGACGGCCCCGATGAACACGTACACCGACGCCGCGCCGAGCTCGGTGACGTATTACCGGGTGGAAGTGGAGTAGTGTGGCAGCGGCTCTGCGAGCCGCTGATTTGGGGCAGCCGCACATAGAGCGGCTGCCACACTCGGGTTCTCCTGGGAAAGAAACCTACGGCCGCGTCCAGAGCAGGCGGTAGTACCGCGGCGGCTGCGGCGCGCTCGTATCGGGCATGGACACGCGCGCACTGGCGGTTGTGACCATGCTTCCGGTGTCGTACCAGTCCGGACCCATCGCGTTTGTTGAGTACTGGAGGCTGCACACGATGCCGGTACCCGTGTACCAGAGCGTATCGACGGATCCTTCCGAACACACCGCGTTCGCCACGACGACGTTCGTTTCCTCGTAGCAACCGATATCGACAGTTCCGTTATGGATTCGGGACTGGCCCTCGATATCCTGACCGCCGATCAGCCAATCCGCATTGGTGCCAGCATCGATGCAGGACGATCCGCCACGGAATCGGTAATACAAGGGGTCCTCGCCCCGCAGTTGGGGATCCCCGTCGGTGTTCCCGATGCCGTTGCTCAGGAGCGGAACGCTGCAGCAGAACGAGTAGTTGGTTCCCGCGCCGTAGCAGTTGGTTCCGTCGACCCCCGCAAAATTGTCGGCGATGAGAGTGTTCTGAACGGCTCCTGCGGCGAAGTAGAGCCCGCCGCCGTAGCCGTAGGAACCTGCGCTGCCCGGGCCGTCCGCCCTGTTTCGCACGATGGTGCAGTTGCCGATGAAAGAGCCGGACAGGTAGACTCCTCCCCCGTAGTTGTTGCCCGCCAAGCCCGCGTAGTTGTCCATGATCGCGCAGTTGAGGATTTGTGCCGGTGCTGCGTATATGCCGCCGCCGCATCCTGCCGCGCCGCCGGCGTCGGCTCGGTTTCTTAAGACCAGGCATTGCTCAATCACGGCTCCTCCGGCGCTGTAAATCCCGCCGCCGTTCGAAGCAAGCCTGCAACTGATCTGGTTGTCGGAAATGGTGCAACGCCGCACGGCGCCGGTTGTGATGTAAACGCCGGCGCCCATGCCTCCTCCGCGCGTGCCGACGAAGTTGTGACTGATCAGACAGTCCTCTATGACGCCGTTTGACTTGCAGTAGATACCCCCCGCGGCCGCGCTATTGGCGGAGACTGCGCTGTAGTAGGAGTTGCTGATGACGCGGCAGTTCTTCACCGTGCCGCCGGCCATGTAGATTCCTCCGGCGATGTAGACGAACATCGGATCGCTCAAGTCGCCGTAGCTTCCCACGCCGTTCAGGATCGTGAAGCCGTCAACAATCGCGCTGCCGTTGCGGATCATGAAACAGCGGACGGCTGAGTTGCCGTTCACGGTTGTCGCGTCGCGGCCGCTGAAACTCTTCACGGTGATGGCGTTCGAGATGACGATCTCGGAGGCGAGAACGTAGGTACCGTTGGATACGAACACGGTGTCGCCGTCGGCGCACTGGGAGACGGCGTCCTGAATGCTCATGGCTGCCATGGTCCAGTTTGTGAACGGCGGCGCGGCCGACGGATTGTTGGTGACGACGTAACGGAACTCGCCGAACGACGAAACGGAAAGACACAACACCCCGGCAAGCGCGGTAACGGCTTTGATCATGACACCCCCCTTGGCAGCCGACACTGCCATGCGCGGAGCGAGGGGTCAAGAGGCGGCTGGCTGGTCTTCCAATCTCAGGAAAAAGCGTCACACGATGATCCAAGCATCGGAAATTCCCTCTCTGATCTGTTGTGTGATATAACACCAAACGTTTGCGTAACCTGTGAAGTATTGCGGCTGAGATCCTCATGCCTTGAGGCTGACGTGTTGCGTGAACAAATCGCAACTCATCGCGCAAATAGCGCAATATTACCAATAAAAGCACGTTTTATGGCCGATGTCGGTTGTCCTGGCCTGTTGCAGAAAATCAGCGCATTTCTCGCTTGAATACAACGCAAACGTTTGTCATTATTGTACCGTAGTCAGGAAGGATTCTGTTCGTCCGGAGGAACGACCTATGAAACTGTGTTCGGCGATTTCGGCGATGGCGTTGATTCTCTCCCTCCTTCTTCCGTGTGTCGCCCATGCGGTGATGGAACAGTACGGGTTCGACAGTTGGGTCGAGGGTTGGGCGCCCACAACCAATTCCTCGATGCAGGCGATCACGAACGCGGTTCAAGCGCCGGCCACGTTCTACTCGTGGTTCAACGAGGGGGCGAACTGCCTTCGCATCGACTGCGACATCCGGACGAACGCGAACAGGAATCTCGGTCGCGTTCTCGTGGATATGCGGAAGGATCTCGGATTCTCCATTCCCGTCCCAGCCAATCTGAGCAACCATGTCTTTCGATACAAGATGATCTGGCCGACTGGCGGCGACAACGCTCGCGGCACAAATCGCTATCGCTTCTTCACGACCGACGTGAACGGGAAGTTCCAGTACTACGGCTGGTACAATGTGGCGACCGGCGGCGTCTACGTGGACGCCGGCCTGATCATCCGCGCGACGAACGGGACGGAGGATGCCGGTTACGACCCCTGCCGCATTGTCAACGTGGGCCTGGATGTGGCGACCGGCGCGGGATCCACCGGGACGTACAGGGGCCCGATCTACGTCGAGTCCGTGCAGTTCGACGCGCCTCCCGCGCGGTGCCCGACACCGACGAACCAGATGTACTCGTTCGACACGACGAGTGAGGGGTTTCAGCTCCAGACGTGGTGGGACAGCCAGGCGATCACCAACCTGTACCGCACGACCGCCGGCCCGAGCAACGCGTCGGGTTGTCTCGCGATGGACGTGAACCTGAACTGGAACACGACGAACCGGACGAAGGGCGAGGTGTACGTGGACCTGGCGAACTCGGCGCCGACCAACATGCCGACGATGGTCATCCCCGCGGATCTCGACGGCAAGGTGGTCCAGGCGTGGGTGTACTGCCCGGCCGGGCTGCGCGGGCCGGAGACGAACCGCAACACGCTCCAGCTCTTCTGCAAGGACTCGAGCTGGCGCTCGTTCTACGGCACGCCCGAGCATGTCGTGTCGAACTACTGGATGTGCGTGGCGATGACGCCCGGCACGAACGCGGCGTACCAAGGCTGGAAGCAGGACGGGTTCGACGCGTCGCAAGTGCGCCTCATCGGCCTGAAGCTTTCGACCGCGAGCGGCGGCAACGCGACGTACAGCGGCAGGATGTACCTTGACGCCCTCAGCTTCGGCGCGCAGCCCGCGCCCGTCACTCCGTTCTCGCCGCCGACCAACGAGGTCTACTCGTTCGCGGCGGGCGACGAGGGCTTCGAACTGCAGACGTGGCAGGACAGCCAGGCATGCACGGCCCTCGCTCGCGTCGTCTCGGGTCCGGCCAACACGACGGCGTGCCTCGCCGTGAGCGTGCACCTTCACGAAGACACCACGAACTTCGGCAAGGGCGAGGTCTTCCTCGACATGGCGCAGCATCTGCCGAACGGCATCGTGATCCCCGCGAACCTGCGCGACCGGGCCGTGACAGCCTGGGTGTACTGCCCCGCGCCCCTCGGCGGGCCGGGCACGAATCCGAACTCGGTGCAGGTGTTCTGCAAGGACGCGAACTGGAAGGCGCTCTACGGTTCGCCGGTTCAGGTCGTCCAGGAAAGCTGGATGCCCGTCTCCGTCACGCCGGGCACCAATGCGCCCGCCGGCGGCTGGATGCAGGACGGCTTCGATCCGGCGCAGATCCGCCTCGTCGGCGTGAAGATCGGCGCGGGCACGGACTCCGGCGCACGCTACGACGGGATGATGTACGTCGACGGCATCGGCTTCACGCCGATCCCGGAAGCGGTGATCACGAACGATCTCCGCTACGGCTTTGAGCCGAACAAGGAGGGCTGGGAGGCGCTCAGCTATCCGGAGCTGACCGGGATCGTGTCGGTCGCGCAGTCCACGAACGCCGCGCTGGAAGGAACGCATTCGCTGCGTCTGAACGTGAGCATCGCCGGGGCGACGAACCGGCAGAAGGGCGTGGCGAAGGTCGACATGATCTGGTTCCCGCCCCCGTCGGTCCGCGCGCCGTTCAACCTCGACGGCTCGAACATCCACGCCTACGTCTGGTGCCCGCCGGGCTCCGAGAGCACGAACCCGTCCCAGCCGAACGAGGTGAAGCTGTACGTGAAGAGCGGCACGAACTACCTCGCCGAGTTCGGCGCCCCCTCCCTTATAAGGAATGGGATGTGGGTGAAGGTCTCGCTGACGCCGTCCACGAACTCGCCGGACGGCGGCTACATGCAGGACGGCTTCAGCCCGACGAACATCGTGGAGCTGGGCGTGTCGATCGAGATGGGCAACTACCAGGGCCCGCTGTACCTCGACAACGTCGGCTTTGCCGCCGCGCCGCCGCCGATGCCGCCGACCCAGCACGGCTACAGCTTCGAGGCGGACACCCAGCAGCAGTGGTGGAAGTGGATCGCCGCGCCGGTCGGCTGGGACGCGCTGGCGTGGACGAACGCCTACTACGCGACGAACGCGGGCTACAACGGCTCCGTCGCGCTCGCGGCGAACGCGGTGTTCGCGCCGACGAACGCGCCGTACAACGAGCGGAAGGGCGTGTTCACGATCCAGTACAACCCGCCGCTGAACCTGAGCACGAAGACGCACCGGATCTTTCAGGCGAAGGTGAAGTTCGTGCCGCCGGTCGAGGGCTCCGCGGCGTTCGACACGTCGCTGAACGTGTACGACAAGATCACTGACCAGTGGTACGCGCGCTATTTCAAGACGGGCGGCAGTGGGTGGAACATCCTCGAGTTCGATCTGGACGATCCCGGGGAGTACGACCAGGGCCGCTCTCCAATTCCCATGGACCCGTCGCGCATCGGCGCTCTGACGGTGCAGGTGTTCGGCAACCAGGCGTGGACCGGCACGGTCTACCTCGACGACGTCGTGATCGGCGGCGAGGAGTCCGGCACGAACTACAACGTCATGACGAGCGATTTCGTCAGGGCGGACGGAAACCATTTCATCCTGAACAACAAGCGCTACTACTTCGCCGGCGCGAACGCGGAGTACATGTTCAGCGTCTACGACTCGGTGTGCGAGGAGCTGTTCAACGACGCGACGAACCTGCACCTTGGCGTCGTCCGCACGTGGGCGTTCCACGAGGGACAGGAGTACAGCTTCCAGCCGAAGCGCGGCGTGTGGAACGAGCTGGCGTTCGAGCACCTCGACCGGATCGTAGCGATGGCCGGGCACCGCGGCGTGCGGCTCCTGCTCGGGCTGGCGGACAACTGGGGCCACAACGGCGGCATGTACCAGTACGTGAACTGGGTGCGCGAGGAGCACCCGGAGTCGCTCAACACGAACTACGCCGTCGGGTCCGTGATGTACCACGACCAGTGGTACACGAACCCGTACTGCCGCCAGTGGTACCGGGATTTCGTCACGGTCCTGCTGAACCGCACCAACTCCATCACGAAACGCGTGTACAAGAACGATCCGACGGTCTTCGGCTGGGAGATCGTGAACGAGCCGCGGTGCGAGTCGGACTACACCGGCGCGACGATCCACGAGTGGCAGCACACGATGAGCGACTGGGTGCGGACCGTGGACACGAACCATCTGCTCGCCGGCGGCGAGGAGGGCGGCTACGTCAAGACGTACGACGAGGCCGACGCCGTGCCGTGGGAAACCTACCCCGACAACTACTACCACTACGGCGTGCACGGCGTGGGCGAGGACTACTGCACGGAGGTCGGCTGCGGCCGCGGGCACGGCGTGGACTTCCTCAGCGACATGAGCTCCGAGTCGCGGCTGGTGACCTGGCAGGGCGGCACGGTCTCGAACCGCGGCCAGATCTTCAGCGAGTGGCGCGCGGGCAACTCGAACCTGAACTTCACGACGTGCCGGATCTACGTGGACCAAAAAGAGTACAACGTTTTTCAGACCAACGTGTTCGGCGCCGACCAGCGGATCGAGTGGATCAACGACCACGTGTTCGACTCGCACCAGGTCATCCGGAAGCCGATCATCCTCGAGGAGTACGGCATCCACTCCGTCGGCTGGATCTACAACGGCTCGTTCGGCCAGATCCAGTTCAAGCGCGTGCCGCCGTACAGCGAGCAGGACCGCGTGGACATCTTCCAGATGTACTTCGACCACATCGAGGCCACCGACATGGCGGGCTCGTTCTACTGGAACATGGGCTACAAGGGCATGTGGGAAGACCCGTTCGACCTGTGCGAGACGCCGACGGGCTGGGTGGCGAACGCGAACTCGGGCGCGGCGTCGGTCAGCAGCACGACCAACTTCATGATCCAGGGCACGAACGCGTTCCGGCTCTCGTACACCGGCAGCGCGGCGTTCACGAACACCGCGATCTTCACGCTGGAGACGGAGCAGCAGTGGATCGTGCGCGAGGTGGACGGCCAGGCGAAGGGCATCAATCGCGTGAAGTTCTTCTGGAACTTCTACAACCCCGGCCCGGCGATTCGCATGGCGCTCGCGCTGCGCGGCACGACGAACTGGACGCTCGCGCTCGCGCCGGAGCAGACGCTCACGACGGGCTGGAACCGCGTGATGTTCGACCTGAGCGGCGAGTACTGGGCCGTCGAGGCCGGCGGCTGGTATCCGGGGTGGACGCTGATCGACGTGAAGGACGGCCGGAACAAGAACCTCCTCGAGGACGTCCGGCAGGTCGGCGTGGTGCTCCGTGGTTTGCCGACTGGCGCCGGCTCCGTCTACATGGACAACATCACGATCACGCGCGACACGGGCTTCGTCATCTTCATGGACGACCCCGTCTGCGCGAACATCCGCGCCCACGCGGACCGCATGATCGCGCGCTGCGTGCCGACCAACCGTCCGTCCAATCACGCGCCGGTCGCGTCGAATCTCCTGGTGACGGTGGATGCGGCGCGGCCGACTCGGGTCCGGCTCGGCGCGGCCGACGCGGATGGCGATCCGGTTTCTTACTACGTGGTCACGAAGCCGACGCGCGGCTGGATCTTCGGCACGCCGCCGAACATGACGTACACGCCGACGCCCGGCGTCGCGGGGCCGGACAGCTTCACCTATCTCGTGGACGACGGCAGCGCGAAGAGCGCCGAGGCGGTCGTGCGCCTCGTGCCGACATCGCTGGATACGATTCAGTTCGATTTCGAGAGCCAGGCCGAAGGTTGGTACGCAAATTGTACGCCGTGGTCCGGCTACGCCGTGACGTCGGTCGCGCAGACCGTCGAGACGGCGCTCACGGGCGTCGGCTCTCTTCGCGCGAACATTCGGCTGAACGCCGGCGCGCCGACGAACGCGGGCGACGCCGAGGTCGACATGCTCGCAACTCCGCCGCTGAACGTCACCGCGCCGGTGAACCTGAACGGGGTCACACTGCGCATCAGCGTCTTCTGCCCCACCGGCGCGCGCGGGAATCCCGCGAATCCGAACCGTCTGCAGATCTACGTGAAGGACACGGACTGGCGCGCCGAGTACACGGTCGAAACGAACATCGTCGAGAACGAGTGGATCACGTACACGATGCGGGTGTCGACGACCGCGCCCGCGGGCGGCTGGATGGCCGACGGCTTCCGGCCGGATCTCATCCGCGCGGTGGGTGTCCGCATCAAGTGCGGCGGGACAAACTCCGCCTACACGGGGCCGATCTACATCGACAGCGTTTCATTCCCGGTCAGCGGCCGCCCGCTGTACGGGTTCGACAGCGGCCTGCAGGGCTGGTCGTCGGAGGAGCGCGGCAGCGGCAACCCGATCATGACGTGGACGAATTCCACGGGCCATCCGGGCCTCGGCGCCATGGTGGTCACGCCGACCGCCGGCAGCGGATACGGGAAGTACTATATTAAGGACGGCGATCGCTACGACCACCAGGACCTCTTCTACAAGCCGATCTACCGCGCGTATCTCTGGGTGCCCGCGGACGCGCCGACGGACATCCACAACGCGCCGCGAGTCCGGCTCTTCCTGCGGTCCGCCGCGGACGGCTGGTCGTACGACTGCACGAGCGACGAGTATCTCCTTCTGCCGGGGCAGTGGAACCTGATCACGTGGGACATGTCGTCCATCCCGCTCAACATTCTCCGGGACGCGGACGAGTGGGGCATGGAGCTGACGTGGCCGAACCGGAGCGTCTGGAACGGCCCGATCATCGTGGACTCGATTCAGAACGTGGAGAAAATGCCGGCGGCCGCGCCGGCCGTCGCGTCCGTGACGGCGTCGACCAACTCCGTCGGCAAATACAAGAGGCTTGAGCTCGCGGTCGGCCTGAACAACGTGCAGGGCCTGAACCCGTACAACCCGCACGTGGTGGACCTGGCCGGCACATTCACGTCGCCGTCGGGCAAGGTCTGGAAGGTCAACGGCTTCTACATGGAGGAGGCAGGCGACGCGTTCGGGCAGGGCGAGTGGAAGATCCGGTTCGCGCCCAACGAGACGGGCACGTGGACGTACCGCGTGTCGGTGGCGAACGGCCGGAGCACGAACACGAGCGTGGGCGGCAGCTTCACGTGCGTGGCGAGTGACAAGCACGGCTGGGTCCGCGTGTCCGACAACGACTCGCACTACCTCGAGCACGACGACGACAGCTCGTTCATCGGCAAGGGCTACTGCCGCTGCTGGGACGGCGAGGATGAAGGTTTCTTCAAGGAAGCCGCGGACCACGGCATCAACATGATCCACTGGTGGATGGCCCCGTGGGACACGATGCTGACCGTGAAGCCCGCGTACCCGTGGGAGACGTGGCGCGAGAAGTCGTCGTACGACACGTACGAGCAGGGCCGCGCCGCGAAGCTGGACCGGGTCATCGGCAACGCCGAAAAGCACAACGTGAAGCTCGTGTTCACGATCTGGCCGCACGACGCGATCCGCGACTTCAACTATCACAAGTGGCGGCTGAACGGCAGCTGGCAGCGGGCGGTCGACCGGAAGGCCAGCGAGCCGGAGTGGTACGTCAACGCGTTCAGCGAGCTCGACGATCCGCCGAAGAACCAGAAGTTCTTCCACGACGCAACGTACAAGGAATACCAGGACCGGCTGTACCGGTACATCATCGCGCGCTGGGGCTACAGCGAGGCGATCGGCTCGTGGGCGCTCGTGTCGGAGATGTTCGGCACGTTCGCGAATTCGATCAACAGCGTGGAGTACCAGGACCCGCTGTGGGTCACGAACAAGCTCGCGCTGTTCGGCGAGGACCCGTACCAGCACATGGACACCCAGCAGACCGACGGCAACGATTACGGCCCGTCGTGGCTGGCCTACATCAACGGCTACTTCAAGACCAACGATCCGTTCCGGCACCCGACCACCGCGAGCTACGCGACGGACGAGTACTGGGAGCAGGGCTTCCCGATCGTGGACATCCCGCAGATCCACACGTACGCGGACATCTACAGCTGGATCACGCCGCCCGTGACGCTTGGTAAGTACCACCATTACTTGGGCAAGCATTACAACAAGCCCGCGTTCATGGGCGAGATCGGCACGGTCGAGTGGAGGACCTTCGAGCCCGACTACACGCGCGTCACCGTGTGGCCGGGCCTTTGCTCCGGCGCGGCGATCGCGCCGCTCATGTGGACCACGCCGCCGTTCTCGCAGTTCGGCGACGCGAAGATGGGCCCGTGGCTCGGCGTCATGTCCGACGAGCTCAAGGTGCTCTCCGAATTCGCGGCGGACATCAACTTCAACAAGCTGAACCTGACGCCGGCCGACGTGGAGACGGCGGTTGCGGGCGAGCCGGCGGTCACGCAGGTGGAGAGCTTCGAGAGCGGAATGAACAACTGGCAGACCTGGGGCCCGGCCGTGACGTCGACCGCGTTCACGAACGCGCACGCGACGCACGGGACCAACGCCCTGCGGCTGAACATCGACATGCTGCCGTGGCGGCTGATGCCCGACGGCGCGTCCGGCATCCAGAAGTACGAGTCCGACGGCTTCAGCTACAACTGGTCGAACATCTGGCCGCGCGGCACGCTGAAGATGGACGTCTACATCCCCGAGTTCTACCACCCGACGAACAACCCCGACGGCTTCCTGCTCGGCATCAACAAGGACCCGCGGTCGATCGTCGAGATCTTCACCAAGGACGCGCAGGGCAACTGGCACTGGTACTCCACGACCAACGAGTACGGCGGCAACTTGCGCGAGGCCAAGGGCTGGAAGAAGCTGACGGTCGGCATGCTGTGGAACCTGGAGCTTCCGCTCAGCCACATCCCGACCGCCTACGAGGCCGCGCACATCACCGGCATGAAATTCTGGTTCGGCGACGTCGGCATCCTGAAAGGCCCGATCTACGTGGACAACATCACGGCGGGCATGTACGCCTTCAACACGCTCGCGATGGTGAGCTCGAACGGCCAGTTCGCGTTCGGCTGGATCCAGGACCGGCGCTGGACGAACACGGTCATCAACAGCGGCGCGACGCTGAAGCTCAATGGGCTGGCGGCCGGCAACTACAACGTGGAGTGGTGGGACACGCTCACCGGCCCGCGCGAGACGTTCAACGCCGGCGCGCCGACCGGCACGCTCGTCGTCACCGTGCCGGACTTCATGAAGGACGTCGCGTTCAAGGTGCGGCGGGTCGGCGCGGTCGGGGCGACGGTCCACGACGTGGCCGTCGCCAAGGTGATGGAGTACGACTGGGTCGTCCGCAACCCGCGGCAGCTGATCGAGGTGCTCGTCGCGAACCAGGGCACCGTTGCCGAGACGTTCAACGTCACGCTGACTGACACGACCGCGGGGCAGGTCGTCGGCACGAACTCGGTGACTCTCGCGGCGGGCGCGTCTGTCCACACGCGCTTCTGGTGGAACTGCATGGCCAACCCGACGAACGGCGACCATGTGCTGACGGCGACGGCGTCTGCCGTCGCGGGCGAAACGGACACGGCCGACAACACGATGTCCGGCAGGACAATGGTGTACGCGCAGACGCCGCCGTGGGATCCGTGCAGCGCCCTGCGGCGCTGGGGGCCGGACTCGATCGACTCCGACGGCCGCGCGCTGACGGTCGTGACGAACTTCGCGACGGAAGGCCGGGAGTCGTTCCAGTTCTACCACCGTTCGCCTAACAAGGAGCAGGCGTACTTCGGCTTCGACCAGATTTACGAGAACTGGTCGAACCGCACGGCGTTCATGTTCGACCTGTACAACGCGGACGGCTCGACGAACGTCCAGGTCCTGATGCGCACCGGGTCGGAGTGGGCGTGGTACTTTTCGCAGGTCGTGACGATCACGAACGGCTGGAACCGGAACATCACGTTCCGCTTCGATTCGAACACGTGGACGCGGTCGGCGTGGAACAGCGTGACGCAGAGCAACGAGTACTTCACAGGCGTGCGCGCGGGCGGTCTCGAGGAGGTGCAGCAGCTCTTCATCAAGCTGACCGGCTACACGAACGACGGCTCTGTCTACGTGGACAACATGCGCCTCGACGGCCTGTACACCCTGCGCCTCGCGTTCATGAACGGCGTGGACGTGTTCCCGAAAGCCATCGCCCAGCAGTCGAACTACACCGGCGCGGCGTCGTGCTGGATGATCGCGCGCTACCTGAACGGCGACTCGTTCACGCAGAGCCAGTCGCAGATCTACAACTCCAATGCCCGCGATCCCGCGCACGGCGGCGAGATCACGCCGTGGAGCACCGCGAGCTGGATGTACACGAACGTCCCGTCCGGTTACTACTTCAGCGCGCGCTACCGCACCAGCCTGACCGACGCGCTCAAGGAGGCGGTCTACTGGATGGACTACATTCCCGGCGGCGGATTGAAGACGCCCGTGTACATCGTCTCCGGCACGAACTGGTCGTACAAGGTCGTGCGCGGGTTCCAGGCCAGCACGAAGCCGTACGGCTCGCCGTATTCCATGTTCACCGTCAACGGCATGTGGCTCGTGGATCCGCGGCTCGGCGGGCTCGGCTACGACGTGTACGCCACCGCGCAGGAAATGGAGAACGTGTACGTGCCGTCCATGGCGAACGGCGAATACTGGATGGTCGCCGAGCCGCCGCCGGATGCGGACGCGGTTTCCGACGCGGTCGATCGGATGGACGCGTCCACCGTGGTGCTCGGCGGCGCCGAGCCGAACGCGGAAGTCGCGAGGGCGCTTTCCTCGATGTTCTCAAGGCCCTCCAAGACGATCGGCGATTCCTCGCCCGAGCGGGCGGGCGGCGGCAGCGCGCCCGCCGGGATCACGAACCTCCTGAGCGTGGTGCCGGAAGCCCTGAGAGCCGACGAGTTCTTCATGGCGGCCTACAACAGCGCGCCGGTCGTGACGTACTACGAGGTGAACCGCGGGCTCGCCAGCCACTACTACCTCGCCGCCGGCGGCGTGGTCGGCCCGGCCAGCACGAAGTACGTGATCAAGCTCGCGCCCGACGGCTCGTTCCAGCAGGCGACGTGGAGCAAGGACACGATGCTGTACCCGTTCGTGCCGGTCGAGGCGGCCGTGTGGTCCGCCCAGCAGGACGTGACGAACGGAACGGTGATCAGCACGCAGATGGTTTACACGGCCAGCGCGTCACCGTCGCCGTTCCTGCCCGCGTGGCAGGTCACGCTCCAGCAGGGCGGGCAGACGGTCACGAACGCGGTGACGCAGAACGATTCCGTGATGACGCAGGACAGCGACGGCGACGGAATGACCGACGCGCAGGAACTGTACGCCGGCGTGAATCCCACGAACAGGCTTTCGGGGTTCGACATCGACGGCAACTCCGTCGGCAGCGGCGGCGGCGCGAAGGTGACGGTCTCGTGGCCGAGCCTCGCCGGCCGGACGTACAGCGTGTACCGCGGCACGAACCTGAAGCAGCCGTTCTCCGCCGTCGCGACCGGCATCGCCGCCACCGCGCCGATGAACACCTACACCGACGCCGCGCCGAGCTCGGTGACGTATTACCGGGTTGAGGTGGAGTAGACGAGGATCACGCAGTCCCTCACCCCGTCCCTCTCCCAGGGGGAGAGGGTGGAAGAGAACTCCCTCTCCCTCCGGGAGAGGGCGGGGGTGAGGGGGATTCCAGCCCTTCAAAAATCATTCATCAAATATTGACAGCAAACGTTTGTTTATTAGGATTTACGGCACACAACGAAAGGGGATCGTAATGAAGGGAATGATGAAACTTGTTTGGATTCTGGTGTGCCTGGTGGTGGGAGTCACGGCGAATGCGAAGTATATCAGCGACAACTTTCCGGGGACGACCCTGGGTACGAACT
>CAYQYB010000018.1:0-22080 GCA_964421535.1 uncultured Verrucomicrobiota bacterium
GGGGTTCTCATCCCTCTACATCTCAATTGAAAGAACTGGCGGAGAGGGAGGGATTGCTGCGGGCTTCTCCCGAAGCCCTTGCCCTCGCTCCGCTCGGGGCCAACACGAGTTGGCCCGCCTCGTCCCGCCCCCGCGGGACTCGGCTCGAACCCCCTCTGGGGGTTCTCATCCCTCTACATCTCAATTGAAAGAACTGGCGGAGAGGGAGGGATTCGAACCCCCGGTACTCCTTTCGGAGTACACACGCTCTCCAGGCGTGCCCAATCAGCCGCTCTGGCACCTCTCCGCGCGGTTACAAGTTATCAGTAACCAGTAATCGGTCAGCAGTCAAAGAGAATACATGGAGGGGTAAGGCTGTGCCATGCAGTGAGCACGAGCTTCGCGAGGGCTCTACTGCATGGCGCACCTGGCAGGACTTGAACCTGCAACCCTCAGATCCGAAGTCTGATGCTCTGTCCAATTGAGCTACAGGTGCACGGGGATTCCTATGTAGTATCTTTCGGCGTTCAGGGCAAGGTTCTTGACATGGCGCACTGAAATGCATTCTGGTAATGCCAAGTCAGGGCCAAACAACGTGAAATCCGGGCGAATCGCAGATGCCTTCCTTGTCGTGTTCCTGGCCTTTCTCTTTCTGTCTCCGAGTCGCGCCGGCGGCGGCTGGATCGAGGACCGCGACGGCAAGACGGTGATTCACGTTTCTCTCTTCGAACTGCCCGATCCGAGCCGGACGGATCCCGCGTCGCGTGCCGCCGTCGCGGCCGTCAAGGAGTTCACGCGGCGGTTTCCCGAGATCTTCGCCGCCAGGTACCGGGATCGCTACGCGGCCGACCCGGCGCGTTACGGCCGGCACAACTGGGATGACGTGGAAATTCAGCTGCACCGCTTCTCCGGCATCACCGTGCAGGGCCTGGCCATGGATGCTCGCCCGCTGATGGCGATTGCGGGCGGAGTATCGCCCGACGTTCTGTACGTCAATTTCCGTCAATCGGACACCTACATCCAGCAGGGATTCCTGTATCCGCTGGACTTGCCGGAGGACGGTTATCTTTCCGGCATGACCGAGGGGGAAAAGGCGTTTCGCATTCATCCGAAAATCATGCCGGTCATCCAGAGAAAAGGCGCTTCGGGCGAGAGACACATCTGGGCACTCCCGTACGGCGGCGCGCTGGGCCGGGTGGTGACGTATCGCAAAGACCTGTTCGACGCGGCCGGTGTTCCGTATCCGTCCAACGACTGGACGTGGGACGATTTCCTGCACGCCTGCCAGAAGATCGCGGACCCCGGGCGCGGCGTTTATGGGCTGGCGCTGAGCCGCGGGCTGCATGAGTCGTGGTATTGGACGACGTTCCTGTGGTCCGCGGGCGGTGAGGCGCTCTCGTACGACGAACCGACAGACCAGTGGCGCGCCGTGTATGACAGCCCGGAGGCGGCCGTGGCCCTGGATTTCTACACGAGGCTCGGCGCGGAGCCCTGGCTGGATGCGCAGGGGCGGAAGCGATACGGCTACGCCTACAAGGAGACGGACTGGGATGTGAAGTGGTCGCGCGGGGAGATCGGCATGATCTTCCAGTACGTGGACGAGAAGCTTTTCTCCACCATCAATCCGGACGTCACCGGCATGGCGCCTGTTCCGGTCGGCCCCACCGGCCTTCGGGGCGCCGAACTCAACAGCAAGATGATGGGGCTGTTTGCCGGCATACAGGAGGCCGCGGTGCGCGATGCGGCGTGGGAGTACATCCGGTTCTTCGACTGTGAAGACGCGGTGAGCATCAAGACGAAGATCATGGTCGAGGGCGGGCTGGGGCGGTTCGTCAACCCGCGCTATCTCGAGATGTTCGGCTATCCCGAGTTGATCCGGCTCGCTCCGAAGGGATGGAAGGAGTGCTTCGAGATTGCGATCGAGAGCGGGCGGCCGGAGCCCTACGGGCGCAACTGCCAGCTTGTGTACAATCTCATGACCAAGCCGATGCACGCGGCGGAGGAAATGGAGCTGGCCGGCGAGTTGCCCTCGGATCGCGCGGCCCGGCTTGAGGTGCTTCGCGGTCTTCTGAAAGACGCGGTTGCGGTGACAAACGAGAAGATGATCGGCATCCTGTCGCCGCGACAGGTTCTTTCGAGGCGCGCGACCGCCGCGGCGGCCCTTACGGTCATCGCCGCGACATTCGTGCTGGTCCTTCGCCGGATCGCGAAGGCGTTTATTCCGCCTGAAATTCCCATGGAGGAGAAACGTCCGGAATGGGACTTCCGCAAGTACAAGTGGGCCTACGGCCTCCTGCTTCCCGCCGCGCTGACGATCCTGTTCTGGCAGTACCTGCCGATCCTTCAGGGGTCGGTCATCGCGTTCATGGACTACCGGATCATGGGCGGGTCGAGGTTCGTCTGGCTCGACAACTTCGGGGATATCCTGTGGGACGCCGAGTGGTGGCAGGCCGTCTGGAACTCGGTCCGCTACACGTTGCTGGTGCTGGCGCTGACCTTCATTCCTCCCGTGGCCCTCGCGATCCTGCTTCAGGAGGTCCCGCGCGGGAAGGTCCTGTTCCGCACGATCTACTACATGCCGGCCGTTGTCACGGGGCTGGTGGTCATCCTGCTGTGGAAGTCGTTCTACGATCCGACCGAGCTTGGAATCCTGAATGCCATCGTCATGCGGATCCCCGCGGCGGGTTTCCTGGCGGTCGGCCTGGTGCTCTTTTTCGTGGCCTACTCGTTCTTCCGCCGCCTGCTGTACCATCGATTCAACGTCGCCGCGGTGGCGCTTCTGGGGGTCGGCGTGGCGCTCCTGTACACGTGCTACGCGATCGCGAGGCCGGCGCTGGAGCAGGAGGGCCTGTCCTTCGTCCAGAGGCTGGCGGCGACGATTCCCGAGCCGTACCGGTGGCTGCAGAATTCGGACACGGCCATGTTCTGCTGTGTGCTGCCGATGGTCTGGGCGGGCGTGGGGCCGGGATGTCTCATCTACCTGGCCGCGTTGAAGGGAATCCCAGACGACTTCTACGAAGCGGCCGACATCGATGGGGCGACCTTCATCGACAAGATTCTGTTCGTGGTCATTCCGACGATGAAAGTCCTTCTGATCATCAACTTCGTCGGCGTGTTCATCGGTTCGTGGCTGCACGCGAGCGCCCATATCCTGGCCATGACGGGCGGAGCCTCCCGGACCGAAGTCTCCGACCTGCACATCTTCTACAAGGCGTTCATGTTCCTGAAGTTCGGGCCGGCCACGGCGATGGCATGGGTCCTGGGCTTCATGCTGATCGGCTTCACGATCTACCAGCTGCAGATCCTGTCGCGGATCGAGTTCAGGACAACGGGAGAGAAGGAGAACTAGTCGGCCGCATGGCGATCATATCACAGATTGGCCGCCGGAGTCCGCGCGTGAGACTGCTCATCGCGTCCATCTACGTGGTTCTTGCGCTCGGCGCCGTGACGATGATCTACCCGTTCCTCATCATGGTGTCCGGCAGCACAAAAAGCGCCGTGGACCTGAAGGACGTGGATATTGTCCCGGCTTTTCTGCGGGACGACGAGGCTCTGTACCGGAAGCACGTGGAGGCGCTGTTCAACGAGTCGGTGGAGGTCATGAACAGCACCTGCGACTCGATGCTTCCTTCGTTCGGCCTGGTGCAGGTGCCGGCAAAGCCGAATCGCCAACTGGTTCGGGAATGGAACGAGTTCCTGGAATCGACGGAATTGCCGGCCTACTTCGTGGCCTGCGGTGCCCTGGCCGCGGATGTCACGAAGACGATTCCGAGGAGCCTGCGGGAGTTCAAGCGTTACGTGGAGAAGCGTCACGGCCCGGACATCTCGGCGGTGAACAAGGCGCTCGGGACGGACTTCGTCGGATGGAACGCCTTCTTCGTCATCCCGGAGAACTATGCGCCGAGAATCCGCATGCCGCAGAACACGCCGCTGGCGGATGCTCTGAATGATTTCAAGAAGACCCAGCCGCGCGGGCTTCTTTACTGCCATTCGCCCGAGGGGTTCTTCAAGAGGCAGTACCTGAGCTCCGTGTACTCAAGGGACATTGCCGACTACAACCGCGCGCACGGGACGAAGTACGGTTCGTATGGAGAGGTTCATCTGTCGCGGCGGCTCCCGCAGGGGAACCCGGTCGAGCAGGCTGACTGGGAAGCGTTTGTCAGACAGAATCTGAATCTTCTTTGGATCCGCGTCGACGATGGCGCATGGCCGATGTATCGCGGGTTCCTGAAGGCCAAGTACCGCCGCATCGACGCTCTCAATCGTCATTACGGCACATCATACGAATCGTTCTCGGATGTTCCGCTCATCACGGAGCCGCCGTTCGAGGGCCTGGCTCTCAGCGATTGGGCAGCTGTCATCAGCGGATGGAAGGACCCCGACACGGGAACCGAGTATCGTGTCCCTGCCGACCAGTTGCGCGTGCACAGCATCGAGTTCCTGTTCCGGGACTACGTGGAGGGGAAATACGGCGAGATCGGCGCGCTCAATGCGGCGCTCGGAACCGCATATCGCGGGTTTATGGATATCCTTCCGCCGCAACGGGATGCGCACTATCTGAGCTTCCTGGATTCGCGCGCGGAATTGCGCTGGGAGTTCGCCACCCGGAATTACAGGACGGTGCTGGACTACCTGTTGTTCCACGGCCGGGGCATTCTCAACACGGCGATCTACTGCACGCTCGCGGTCCTGTTTGCGTTGCTCGTGAATCCGCTGGCCGCGTACGCGCTGAGCCGTTATCGGATGCCGTCGACGTACAAGGTTCTTCTGTTCCTCATGATGACCATGGCTTTTCCCTCGATGGTGACCCAGATTCCCGTCTTCCTGATGCTCAGGAAGCTGCATCTGCTGAACACCTTCGCGGCCCTGGTGCTTCCGGGGCTGGCCAACGGCTACTCGATCTTTCTCCTCAAGGGATTTTTCGATTCGCTTCCCCGGGACCTCTACGAGAGCGCCGCGATGGACGGCGCGAGCGAGTGGACGATGTTCTGGCGGATCACGATGAGCCTCTCGACGCCGATCCTGTCCGTCATCGCCCTCCAGGCGTTCACGGCGGCGTACGCGAATTTCATGTATGCACTGCTGATCTGCCAGGATGAGAAGATGTGGACGCTGATGGTCTGGCTCTACCAGTTGCAGGAACGGAGCGGGCAGGCGGTGCTGTATGCCTCGCTCCTGATCGCCGCGATTCCGACCTTCGTCATCTTCGTCCTGTGCCAGAAGGTCATCATGCGAGGGATCGTGGTGCCGGTGGAGAAGTAGGTCTAATGTCCAAAGGCCAAGGTCCAAAGTCGGAGACTCAGAAGTTCCGTGTCCGCCGACGCAGGGCTCTGGGCTTTGGACTTTGAACTTTGGACTCTCTTGCCTTCATCTCCTCCCAGATCGCATCCAGTTCCTCCAGCTTGCAGTCGGTCATTTTTCGGCCCTGCTTGTGGAGGTGCTTCTCGATGCCCTGGAAACGGCGGATGAACTTGGCGATGGTTTCGTCCAGCGCCTCCTCGGCATTGTGGCCGAGGAAACGGCTCAGGTTGACGACGGCAAACAGAAGATCGCCAAGCTCCTCTTTGACCTTGCTCGCGCGCCGCGATTTCATGGCCGCCTTCACCTCGGCGAGCTCCTCCTCGACCTTGGCCATGACGTCGTGGACGGCATCCCAGTCAAACCCGACGCGGGCGGCCTTCTTCTGGACCTGCTGGGCCTTGTGGAGGGCGGGCAGATGACGCGGAATCCCCGCGACGGCCGATCGGGGTTCTCCGTCCTTCTCGGTCCGCTTGATCTTTTCCCAGTTCTTCAGGACTTCGGCGGAGCCGTCAACCTTGACGTCGCCGAACACATGCGGGTGGCGGCGGATCAGCTTTTCGCAGATGCCGCGCGCGACATCGTCGAAAGCGAAGCTGCCTTCCTCGCTGCAGATCTGCGCCTGAAAGACAACCTGCAGAAGCAGGTCGCCGAGCTCGTCCACAAGCCTGGAGCGGTCGCCGCTGTCGATGGCGTCGAGGACCTCGTAGCTTTCCTCGACGAGATACTGCTTCAGGGTGGAAAGATTCTGCTCGCGATCCCAGGGGCATCCCTTGTCGGAGCGGAGGGTTCGCATGATCCGGAGAAGGCGATCGATCGGCTTCTCCGGGGCCGGTTGCCGCGGGGCGGACAACCGTGCCGGCTTCTTTGGGCGCGCAGTCACGTCAATGTGCGAACGGGCTGGATACCGTTTACTTGGCGGACGACTTGTCGCTGTGCGGGAAGACGGTGTTCACGACTTCCTTGGCGCTCAGCTCCTCGAAGCTTTCGAGGATGAGGTCCGCGCCGCTGAAATCCTGGAACGAAGTGAACCCATCGGGCACGGCGACGCACCGGAGGTCGGCCGACATCGCGGACTTGCAGGCCGCCATGCAGCTGCCAAGCACGAGGCAGCGACGCGGCTTGATGCTGATGGCCTTGGCGGTCTTCAGCCAGATGTCCGCGCTGGGGAAGACCTTCGTCACGTCCTTGAACGTGAAGAGCCGCGCGGCGAGATCGTTCAATCCAAGCTTGGCGATGAGCGCCTGCCCGATTTCTTCCGGCCAGGTGCTGATGACGCCGATCGCGAAATTGCGTTCCCTGGCGAGCTGCAGGATCTTTCCAAGTCCGGGGTTGAGCTTGATGCCGCCGGCGGATGCCTGGTCTGCGATAGCGGAGTTCACCGCATCCGTCAGTTTCTCCACGGACACCTTGCGGAGGCCGAGGGACTCCACCAAAGCCGGAAGAAACGTCTGGGGCGCGGAATTCAGGCAGTAGCGGGCGAAGACCGGGACGGACAAGTCGACCTTCTGTTCGGCAATGGCCTTCTTGAGAGCATCGTAAACGATCTTCCGCCCGTTGACGGCGACGTCTTCGAGCTGGAGCAGAACCGAATAGATCGGTGCCGGCGCCTGCGGCTCGGGTTGGACTTCTTCCGCTTCCTTGGGCTTGTTCTTGTCTGCTTTGTTGGACATAAGAGCTTCTCCTTTTACCTAAGTCAGGGCGTGCAGTGTAGGGACCTTTGGCGCTGTGGTCAAGTGTCCGAAACGGGGCATCCGGCAGAGGAAAAGTCGCTGTTTTCGGCTACTTTCCGAACAAATACAGCAGCCATTCCCTGGAGTGTTTAGCCCAAGCGGCCTCGTTATGCTTGGCCGCCAGATCTTCGACGACGCTCAGGTTGCGCTCCCGGCTGAACCCGCAGGCCTCCAGCAGGCCCGCCATCTCCTTCATTCCTTCCGCGAGTTCCTGTTCGGTCGAGTCGCCGAGCCCGCAGTACAGGAACACCTTTGTTTCCGGCGGCCGGGGCGTGTTGCGGACGAGATCGAGGCAGGCCTGGTCGTTCCTGAAGCGGAAGGCGGGCGAGAGGCATGCGGCCCCGAAGTAGATATCCGGCCGCGTCCATGCCAGGAAGAACGAGATCGTGCCGCCCATCGACGCGCCGGCGACGGCTGTGGACTCGGGCCCGGGCATCGTGCGGTACTCCCGGTCGATGAAAGGCTTAAGCTCCTCGATCATGAACCGCGCGTACTGGGGTCCCCCAAGAGAGGGATTGTATTCAACAAAGCGATCCTCCGTGGAGTAGGCGGCGACGACGATGATCTCTTTCAGCTTCTTTTCGGCGATCAGCTTCGCGCACCATTCGTCGACTTCCCAGTCTTGCTTCCAGGTCGAAGTTTGGGGATCGAAGACCTGCTGGCCGTCGTGCATGTAGAGGACGGGGTAACGGCGGCGCCGGTCCTTTTCGTACGAGGGGGGGAGCCACACGATAACGCGACGGTCGAACCGGAGGAAGTTGGAATGGAAGCTCTCGTGGATGCGGTAATCGCCGGTGATCTGCGGCGTGGGTGGGGTGCCGACGTCTTTCCAGCGCGCGACCTCATGCCGGACCTGGTGGTCCTGATCGGCCAAGACTGTTTTGTTGGAGGAGGGCACGGTGCCGTCTTCGAGCGCTTCCTCGTTGTCCCATGATCCGCGGGTGATCTTGTATTCAACGATATGACCGTCAGGGAAGATGGCTGAGCCGGACCAGATGTTGTCATCCGTCCGCGTCAGGGGGAATCCATCAGGGGCCCAGTTTCCGAGCGATTCATGGTTTCCGGTGATAAACACCTGCTCGCCGACCGGGAGAGGCCTTTTCGTGGCCACCTCGAACGTGATCTGCCGCGACTCGCCGCGGGCTTTCGCGGCCATCATCATGCCCAGAGCACTGCCCAGCAGAATCCATTTCATAGGGAACCCTCCAAAACCTTCTATATAAGGATATAGGAGGGGGGTGCTCAGAGGCAAGCCCCGGCGCGGGAAAGCGCCGGGGCTTTGAATCCGATTACGGAGAGATGTTCTTCGTCGGCGGACTGTGGAGCACGGGGATGATCCACGTCCACGGGGTGCTGTGGCCCGCCGGCTTGTGGATGACGATGGCATCGTCCGGCCCGAAGTAGTTCGTCGGCACGTCCGGGAAGCTCGGCGTGATGTTGAGCCGCCACCGGCCCGTGCTGGTGTCATACCAGGCTTCAGGGTTGGCCCTCTGGGTCTCGCGGTTCAGGCTCCAGATGCGGTCGCTGTGCAGCGGGTTGCCGTCGCTGGTGCCCTGGAAGCCGCCCAGGTTCATCTGGGCCGGGTGCATGCGCCGCGGCCCCCGGAAGGTGACCACGTTGTAGCAGCCCGAGGCCGTGCCTTGGATCGAGCGGGAGACCGTGGTGGTGGGGATGCGTCCGAGGAACATGATGACGTTGGTCCCGCGAGGCCCGTTGGTCGGCACCTGGATGACGAAGCCTTCCGTCAGGTTCACCGCCATGTAGTCGGCCGTGCCGGAACCGCCGACGTTGTACTGCCAAGACGTCTGGCCGGTGCTCTTGGAGAGCCAGATCTCCGTCTTGGGATACTGGTTGTACCGTTGATCGTACCAGACCACTCGGGTCGAGTTCGTGCTCGTGTACAGCGGGCCGCCCGGCAGGTTGTAGCCGAGGATCGACTTGACCGAGTTCGAGTCCGGGATGAACGGCAGGGCGATCCAGTTCTGGCCGCGGTAGATGCGGATCGTCTTCATGCCGTAGATTTCCACGCTGGCGGCGCGCGGCACACGGCCCGTTATCCACTGGTCATGCTGAGCCGCGCGGTAGAACCGCATGGTGTTGACCATCTGCCACGGCGGCGTGCGATCGACCCAGCCGGTGTCCATGTAGCAGCTGTCCACAACCGACGTGAGCAGCTTCCACTGATTCGTCAGCGCGTCGCTGTAGTCGAGCGTGTCCACGTACAACAGGTCGAACGCCTTGACAATCGCGCCGGCGGAGTTCGTCGCGGTCCAGGAGATCGACGGGCCGTTGGTGATCGTGACGAGCACGACGCCCTGCGTCACGCTGAAGCCGGACAGCGTGATGGCCGTCGGCGTGGACAGCGGGCCCATGTTCCCGGCCGTGTCGCGGCCCTGGACGGCCAGCCTGTACGTCGTCCCGAACGAGAAGTTCGTCAGCGTAATGTTGGTCGTGAAGTTGTTGGTCAGCGACGGATAGCCGTTCGTCCAGATGATGAACGGATCGTTGGTCGTCGGGCCTGACGCCTGGTCCGTGTAGTAGATCGCGTACGTCCGCCACGGCGACAGGTTATTGCCGCCGCCGTTCGGCAGGGGGCTCCAGCGGACGATGATTTCGGAGGTGCTGTCGTTCGTGCCTTCGATGGTCACGACGTTGGTCACAGCCAGCGGCGGTGTCTTGTCGTACAGGATGGTGAAGTTCGTGTTCACGCTCTTTGTCCGGTCGCTCAGCCGGTCATTGTCGTCGTCGACGCTGAACAGCCAGACATTGTTGGATCCTTCCGGCGCATTGGTGAACACGGCGCCGGTACCCGACAGGCTCACGACCCGCGCGGTCATGCTGAGGTTGTCCCAGAAGCCGGTCGTCGACAGCCCGGAGCCGTGGGTGGCGATGCCGCAGCTGAACCGGATCATCTCGGTGTCCGCGGGCCCGTTGGTCACGTGGATGACCGCGTTCGACCAGTTCGCGACGTTGACTCCGTGGAACGGCCAGCCGTAGCCCGTGTCCCACTCGTTTCCGACGTCGGTGATACGGGTGGTGGTTGCGGAGAAGAATTCGATCTTCATGAAGCCGACGCCCTGGACGCCGCCCAGGCCGACGTGCGACATGTTGCCCTTGAAGTAGCCGCTGAAGTCCACCATGACCGGCATGTCGTTGGTGTTGTGGATATAGACATCCTGCGCGCACAGCGTGTAGCGTCCTTCGCCGTTGATCGGCTGGTTGCCGACCGCCACGACGTGGAGCGTGCCGTTGGATCCTGCGGAAGCGGCGTTCGTGTCCCACCACACCCACGCGCCATCGGAGCCGTAGTCCTTCCACCCATTGGTCGTGTCCTCGGCGTTCGGGACTTCAATCCAGTGATAGCCGACCTCGAAGCTGCCGTTCGAGATAACGTACGGCAGGCTGCTGGTGACATAGGCGGAATCCAGCACGGCGCCGTTGGTCACACTGGTCGGGGCTGCCGTATTCGTATCCGCCCGGTACTGGTAGATGCCGGACGAGTCGATGCTGGGCGCGAAGTTCATCACGAAGTAGTTGACGTTGGTCCACGTCGCCGGCGCAACAGTCACGTTGGTGGGGACGGTCGGCGCGGTGGCGTCGTCATCCACCACGCTGATCGCGCTCGTGCTGCTGTAGATCGCGCGGCTGAGCACGCCGGTCATCCGGTCGCCGTCGAAGTCGTCGTCGAGGTCCAGCGCCGACCACGCCATGGTGTACACGCCCAGCACGATGCTGGTGTAGGCGACGTTGCCGCCCATGTTGCGTCCGAACACGGTGTTGGTCGTGTCGACGTAGTAGGAGTCGAACGTCTTTTCGACGATGACCGTCGACCCGTTGGGCGCGAGCAGGTTGTAGTTCGCCGGCCACAGGCTCCCGTTCCACGTCGGGTTGACGCCGCTCTTGTCGGAGATCTTCAGCTCGATGCTCCATCCGCCCGAGTTGAGCTGCTGGTCGGTGATGCGGTTGGTCGCCGCATCCGGGAATCCGCCGTTGATCTTCAGATCGGAGGCGATCGGCATGTCCGGGTCGTCGTCGTTGATCACGAGCCAGCCGAGGTTGGTCCGGCCGCTTTCCTGGTCGTTTGCCCTGTCGAAATCGCTGTTCCACAGCGTCAGGTAGATCTGGTTGCTGTGGCCCGGAGCGGCGTAGAAGTCGCCCACGTTTGCGCGCGTGATGCTGGTGAAGCGCCAGTAGTTGCTGCAGTTGAACTGGGCCTTCAGCGAGTTGTTCGCCGCGCTGAGCGCCAGGGCCAGGTTCGCCACGTTGCTCTGGATCACGGTGCCGACGCTCAGGCTCGTGTTGGTGGCGGCGGTGGCGTTGTCGCGGCTGACTCCGCTGGCGCTGAAGCCGCCGGAGTCGTAGAACCAGACCCTGAAGTCCAGCGGCGCGGAAACGCTGACATTGGTCAGGTCGCCGTCGTTCACGATGAAGATCTGGTTGTCGTTGGTGAGCGGGCCGCTCGGATTGACCCAGGTATTCGAGCCGCTCGGGTAGCCCAGCGCCGGGTCGCCGCCCATGAAGAGGGCGAGGTTGGCGTTGGTGTTGGGCGTGCCCCAGGTCTTCAGAATCGGCGGTGTCGAATCGTCGTCACCCACGGAGAGATAGCCGAACTGCGCATTCGTGAAGCCGGGCTTGCGGTCGTTCGCGCGGTCGTCGTCGACGTCGAACGGCACGGTCAGCAGGATCGGGTTGGTCACGCCGTACAGTGCGGTCACCTGCGCGTAGTTGTAGGCGGTGGCGAATCGCCAGACGTTGCTGGCGTCGCTGGAGCGGGTGTCCGCGCTGCTGTAGGTGAGCGAGAAGTTCGCCACGTTGTTCGTGGTGAAGAGGGAGAGGCTCATGTTCGCGTTCGTGGACGGACCCACCGTGCCGCGCGGGATGCCGCTGTCTATGTCCCTCACGTAGAAGCTGAACCAGACGGACGTGCCCCCGTTCAGGCCCCTCAGTTCGCCGTCCGACACCTCGAACAGGCGGTTGGTGCCGGAGCCGGACACGTGACGCGTCTGCATGTTGGTGGTCCCGCTGACCGCCTCGACGCCCCAAACGTCCTCGAACTTGATGTCCGAGTTCGTGGGCCCGAGGATGTCGTCGTCCACCAGCTGCATGCGGCCGTAGACGGCGTTGGAGAGCCACATCGTGTCGAATGTCCTGTCGGCGTCCGCGTCCGGCACCGTGGCGACGATCGGGCTGATCCAGCCCGTGGTGCCGAACAGCGTGCCGAGGTCGGCGTACGAATAGGATTGAGCCCACTGCCACACGCTGGAGGCGGTGTTCACCATCGTGCCGGCCTGCGACGAGCTCAGGGTCGGGCTGTAGTGTACGACATCGTTCGTCGCGAAGTTCGTGACCGAGATGCTCATGCCGGCTTCCCAGCGGTTGGTGGACCGGAGGATGCCGCTGTCCGCGTCGTAGGTCTTGAAGTGGAAGGTCAGAGGCGAGCTCGCCAGGTTGCCGAGGTGGCCTTCCGAGATCTGGAAGATCTGCGTGCTGCCGGCCCCGATGCCGGTGATTTCGCTCGCGCCGACGAAGACCCTCAGCACGTTGCCGCTGACGGGCGACGCCGTGTCGTCATCCAGCACTCTCAGCATGCCGAACTGCTGGTAGTTCAGGACCGCGCGGTCGCTGATCCGGTCGTCGTCGTTGTCGTACACGGTGGACCGGACCGCGAGGTTGGTGATGTTGACCATCTCCGTGATCTGCGCCTGGTTGAAGTTGGCGAACTCCCACGAGCTGGTCGAGTTGGCGGCGGTGCCGTTGGCCGTGCTGTGGCTCTCGATGTAGTTGCCGATGTTGCTCGAAATGACCGAGCCCACGCTGAGGTTCATCTGCGTGATCGCGCTGCTGGTGCCGCGGGACAGGCCGCTGGTGGAGTCGTACGTGCTGACCAGGAAACGCAGGGTGTTCGTGTCCGCGCGCGTCAGCCGGAAGTTGTCGAAATAGGCCCTGTAGTTTGTTCCTGTGATGCAATAAATCGTGCACCGAACAAACGCCACGTTGGCCGGCGTCGCCGCGCCGGCGATGGTGTAGGTCTGCCAGTTCGTGGTGATGTTCTGAGGCAGGGAGTAGATGTACTGCGCCAGTTGTACGAGCGAGGAGTCCATGTACTCGACCTTGAGGTCCATCGTCCCGTTCAGCGGGTTGGTGGTTGATCGCGCGCGAGCGGTCAGGATGAATGTCTGGCCGGCTACCGACGCAACGGGGACATCCTGGTAGAAGCCGCCTTCGTTGGTGGAACCGACGGTCGAATACTGCAGGCAGTTCGTTCCGGACTCCGCCCACGCGGAGGAATTCGATATGTTGCCCCATTTGGCCGACCAGCTGTCCCACCCGTTCTCGAAACCGGGGTCGTTCAGCATGTTCGTGCCGCCGACGTTGTTGAGCGCGCCGTCGTACACGGTGAACGTCGCGTTGGTTGTGTAGGTGGCGCCGGCGTCCACGTTGCTGCTTCCGACCCAGACGCCCAGCGGGCGGCTGTTGGCGTTCGAGGTGATCACGGGGTTGTTCGTGTCGTCGTCGTACACCGTGAAGTCCATCCGCCAATCGGACGCCCACGCGCGGTCCCAGCTGCAGGTCTCGCGCTGTCCGAGCGCGTTGGTCCGCAGGAACCAGCCGCGATCCCAGTCCCAGTCCTCCGCGCTTCCCTGGACGCGCCACACGCCGATGGTGTTCTGGTTGTACGGGATGACCACGTTGTGGACCATGACCGTCGCGTTATACGACCCGTTGCCCCACGGGCTGTAGATGTTGGTCGCGGTCGGCACGAGATTGGACCACACATCGTTCCCGTCGGGCCGGGTGATGTCGTAGTTCGGGCTGATGTTGCCGGTGAGGCCGTTGACGTTGGTCGAGCCGGAGCTGGTGTTTGTGACAAGCAGGCCGGAGTCGTCCCACATGCCGTAGGCGAAGTCGAGGCCGATTCTCATCTCCCCGTCCGAAACCATGTTGCTGGGACCCCAGGAGGACCACGTCAGGTTCGTGCCGAAGTAGATCGGCCAGAAGAAGGGGCCGTTGGTGTCGTCGTCCGAGACCGCCAGGTCGCCGAACTTCGCGTCGATCAGCCATGTCGCATCGTTTGTCCGGTCGTTGTCCGCGTCGGGGCCGGAGACGCTGACCGGTTTGTTGTTCCGCTGTCGACCCATCCCATCAGCGCGAAGATCATGCCGGTCTGCCCGGCCTCCGAACCGAGATAGCTGCGCGTGAACCCCGTCACGTGCGAGAACACGCTGGTCGAGGTGCTCACCGTGGTGTCGGAGGCGCTCAACGTGTTGGAGTACGTGAGGTAGAGGTTCTGCAGCTGGTTCTCGGAGCCCACATCGTAGTTCAGCGTGTTGGTGGACGCCATCGTGCGCTCGACGCCGCTCGGCGTGTCGTAGATGTTGAAAATGAACTTCATCAGGTTCGTCGCGCTGACCGACGCGATGTCGCCGTCCGTCACGCGGAACAGGGCGTTGGAGCCAAAGCCCTTGCGGTAGAAGCTCTGGCGGCCGATCATGAAGTCCATGGTCGTGTTCGTGACGACGCGGAGCGAGGCGCAGTCGACCGAGAACGCGCCGCCCTCGCTGGGCCCGTCCTGGCGGATCACAAACCGCACGCAGCTCGCGTTGGCGGGCGAGGTGGCCGCCACCGTGACCTGCGACCACGTGGCGCCCGGTCGCGGGAAGGCGTACGTGGCGCTGGAGATCATGTTCGTGCCGCTGGCGATGGTGGCATTGGTGTAGAACTCGATCACGATGGCATGGTAGGCCGATGTCCAGGGAGCATCGTTGAACACCCAGGCGGAGGCCTCCCAGACTGAGCCGGCGGGCGTTTCGTTCGTGACCTGCTGCCAGGCGCCTCCGTTGGTGAAGGAAGCTCCGGCCCACTTGCCGCGGAAGGCCATGACGTTGCTGCCGCCGCCGACTCCGCCCCAGTGCTCGCGGCTGGCGGAGCCCCAGTAGCCGCCGTCATCGGTGTCCTGCATATAGAGGCCGCGAGAACGGTCCGAATAGGTCCAGTACAGGGCCTCGTACTGGCTCACATCCGTCCGGCGCTCGAAGTCCGAGTTCATCAGCAGGTTGCCCGGCCCCACGTAGCCCGCCCACGGCTCGTTCGTATCATCGTCCCCTGTGAGCTTGATGAAGACGAGCTGGGTGGACGCGAGGGCGTCAACGGTGCGGTCGATGTCGTAATCCACCGCCACGATCCTGCCGGTGTAGATGGTGGTCATGTCGCTGAAGACCAGGTTGCTCACCGCGAGCGACACCGCGTTGGTCAGGCCGTCGCCGTTGGCCGACGGGCCGACGGTGAAGTACTTGCCCGTCGCCACGGTGCCGGCCGCGTTGTAGACCGTCAGCGTCGGCGAGTTGCCGAAGTTGCCGGCGCGGTACACGCCGCTGAAGCCGTCCCAGACCAGGCCGGTGATCGAGAGGCTGGAGGAGAGCGCCTCGTCGGTGAACTCCACGTAGAGATCCGGGTTGATCACGTTGAACCACACGTTCGGCGTGCTGCCGGTGGCCCAGTTCGCGGACGAATTGATCAGGACGCCCAGCGAGTAGGTCGAACCGCCGTGACCATCATTGTAGTAGGCGCTGCCCATGGTGCCGGAGGCGGGAGCCCACGCCGTAACGCCAAGGGTCAGATTACTCGGCACTTGAGAGTTCTGGCTGGTTACGTCGCCTGATGTCCAACTGCTGGCCGCAACAGCGATGCCGCAGAGGAAGCGCGGTTGCGTGGCCGAGCCCTGGTACGCCAGGAGGTTGTCGCCCGTGGTTGCCAGGTTGAACGAGCCGGACTTGGAGACCGTGCCGACGTTCGCGGTGGCCGTGCCCGAGAAGAGATTCGTGAAGCGGATGACGGTGCCTGCGGATACGCCCGCGGCCGGAGCGGTCCACGTGATCGTCCCTTCGGCGCTGCCTACGAATGTGGGCGGCGAGTTGCTCCACCCCAGGTCGGTGACCTTGAATTCGGTGCCCGGCACAATATCCACGAGAGGCACGATGGCCATGGAGTCGGGCGAGGTGCCGTCGTATCCGACGATGGCGATGTCGCCCGCGCGCAGGTTGGTGCGGATGCCGCCGGGCACGTCCATCGAGGAGAACCGCGGGCCGTCCGAGTCGTCGTCCACGACCTTCAGCAGGCCGAACTGGATGTTGGTCAGGCTGAGTTGGTCGAGGCTGCGGTCGAAGTCCGCGTCGCGCATCGTGGCCATGATGGGGTTGGCCGAGGCGTTCATCAGGGACTGGATGCTCGCCGCGGTGAACGACGTCCATGTCCAGACGCTTGTGGCCGTGCCCACGGTGGTGCTGCCGAACGCGGAGCTCTCGGCGCTTGAGTAGTTGGCCACGTTGTTCGTGGTCAGGTTGACCACGGTCACGTTCATCTGCGTGGTCGCCGTCGCGGTGCCGCGGGAGATGCCGCTGCCCGAGTCGTACGAGGGGAACACCAGGCGGAACGTGTGCGAGGCGTCCACGTAGGCCAGGTCGCCGTCCGTCACGACGTAGTCAAACGCGTCCGGCGCGTAGACATAGGGGATCACGCGCACGTTGGACAGGATCGCCTGTTCGCCGGCGACATCGGACCCGTTGTTGTTCCGGCCCGCGACGTGGACGTACGCCTGCGTGGAGAAGTACGCGAGCTGCGCCGCGGTCAGATTCGTGGTGATGGCGACGGACGCGTTCGCGTTGGTGATGAACAGGGTGATGTTGGTCCCGATCATCGTGATCCCAAACGTCGTATTGGTGACGTAGTTCAGGCTGTACGTTTCCGCGAGGAGCTTGACGGCCTGGTTGCCGGTATCCTCGGACGAGACGTAGGGCCCGTCGGTCTTCAGGTACAGCTTCGCACCCCAGTTGCGCGTACCGCCCGCATCGAAGTCGCCCATCTGCAGCATGAGGACGTTCGGGCAGTTGTAGTCGGAGTAGGGCCACGGCTGCACGCCGGATTCGTTGCCGACAAGGAACAGGGACGCGCGCATGTTCTCGGCGTTGAACATCTGCCGGACCGTGAACTGGTAGGTGTAGCCCGGCGTGTTCGCCCACGGGTAGCTGTGGCGGCTGCCGATCGCGACCTGCTTGTAGGAGCCGGTGGGCCAGAGGTAGAGCCCGTCGTTGACGCCGCCCTTGGTAAGATACTCCGCCTCCCAGCTCCACTGGTTCTTGAGCGTTAGCCCGTCGAAGCTGTCGTCCACCACGCTGGCGTAGTAGTCGCCCACGCGGACGGTGAGCGGGTAGCTCTGCACGCTGAGCGACGCGTCGTCCCACTTGACGGATGCGTCGCCCGGATTCGGAGCCCATTGCCCGCTGCCGACGATCGGCTTGACGAGCGTGATTCCGGATGCCGTGTTCGTGTAGACCAGCCGGCACGCCGTCCATGTTCTGTAGTTGCCCACCAACTGGGCATAGATGTCGTTCGTGATGGTGTAGGACAGGGAGCCGCCGGCCCAGAACTCCAGCTTGAGCCAGGCCTCGCTGGCGCTGGAGACGAAGCTGGTGTCCGCGTTGCCCCAGATCGTGAACGAGACGACGTCGCCGACGCCCAAGTTGACGTACACGTCCTGGCCGAAGTTCGCCCACCAGCCCGCGTTCGGCTGCCAGGACCAGAAGCCGTAGCCGTTGGTCCCGCTGCGGTTCGCCCAATTCTCGTTGCCGGACCCGCCGGCGACGTCATACCACCAGTTGCTGGGCTGGGCGCCGGAGCCGACATTCCCGATCTCGAAGCCGGGGTTCTTCAGCAGGTTGCCGCCCATCGGGTAGTTGGTGTCGTCGTCGATGACCCGGATGTAGCCCGCCAGCTGGTTCGATATGCTCAACTGGTCGCTGGCCCGGTCGAAGTCGGCGTCCTTCATGGTGACCCGGACGGGGTTGGACACGGCCGCGAACATCGAATCCAGGGTCGCCGCGGAAATCGAATTCCACCGCCACGTATTGGTGTCGGTCGAGGTCGTCGGGTTCGGCGAGCTTTCCGAGAACACGAAGTTGGTGGTGTTGTTCGTGGTCAGGTTGGCGATGGTCAGGAACGTGTTGGTGTTGTACGTGCCGTTCACGTTGGTGCGGGCGAGGCCGCTGTCCGCGTCGTACGCGGCGATGCCGACGCGCAGCGGGTTGCCGGCGCTGATGCTGACCATGTCGCCGTCGGTGACGTTGTACAGGGCGTTGGACGATTCGTCGGGTTCGCCGTCGTACCGGACGCCCTGGACATAGGTGGATCCCACCCAGACGCCCATCGGCGCGCCGACCGCCACCTTGAACGAGGCGTTGTCGAAGTAGACCGATCCATAGCCCTGCCTGGAGGAGCCCGCCCAGTGCATGAAGACGACCTTGTTCGATGTAGCGCTGGCGTGGGCGGCGAAGGATATCGAGAACGTCTGCCAGTTCGTGGTGAGGGACGCGATGATGTTGGTTTCGTCCCAGGTCCCGTCCACGGTGCCGCTGGACCAGTGCTCGGCTTTGACGTAAATGCCGGGCTCGGTGCATGCCCCTTCCTTCCGGGCGCGGACGGAGAGTGTGTAGGTCTGGCCGCCGACCACGTCCACGAACTGCTCGGCGTAAATGCCGCCTGCCGCCCAGGAGTAGTTTGTGATCAGCAGTCCATAGCTTTCGGTTTCTGCGGCGACGGCGGTGAACTGCACGCGGTCGTCCTCCGGGTCCCGCCGCCAGTACGCGCCGTTGGTTTCGAAGCCGGGGTTCTTCAGAAGCTCCTGGGTCCTCATGAAGCCGTGGGACGGGTAGTTCGTATCGTCGTCCACAACCACGAAGTAGCCCGCCGTCAGGTTGGACGCGCTCGTCTGGTCCCCGCTGCGGTCCTTGTCGTCGTCGCGCAGAGTGGTGACCACGATGTTCGAACCGGTCATGTAGGTGTCGATGCTGCCCAGGCCGCTGGTCCAGGTCCATGTGTTGCTGGCGTTGACGGTGATCGTGTTCGTGGAGCTGGACGCCGAGTCGTATTGCGCGACGTTGTTGGTCACCAGGTTCTGCACGCTGACGTGGGTCTGCGTCGCCGAGGACGAGGTGCCGCGCGCGAGCCCGCTGCCGGCGTCGTAGCCGTTGACTTCGATGTGCAGGGGGCGGGACGCCGAAGCGATCGCCATCTGTCCATCGGTGACTCTCAGGATGGGGTTCGTCTCCGTGGGCGTGGCCCAGTACAGCTTGACGTTGTCCCACATGCTCGTGCGCCCGTCCGTGCCGACAGTTGCGTTGGCGGTGTCGAAGTTCAGGCTCACCCGGATCTTGGCGGAGTTCACCGTCGAGGTTGCGGAGAACCAGAACGTCTTCCACGCATAGTCCGCGTTCAGAAGGCCCACAATGTCCTTTTCCGCGTAGTAGATGAGGTTGTTGCCGCTGTCCAGGAACTCGAACTTCATCATGATCTGGGAGCAGTCGAAGCCATTGAGTCCCTCTCCCGGCCGGCCGCGCACGGTGAAGAGGTAGCGTTTGCTGGCGTTCCCGTTGATGGTGTACTCCTGGTAGAAGCCGCCGTGGTCGTTCGTGTTGCCGGGCCAGCCGCCGCCGATCGTCTGCTTGAAGAGCACGCCGTTGCCGCCGTTTTCACCCGCGCTGTTGGTGATCTTGGCGCTGTCGACGCTGTACAGGATCCACGGGACGCCGCTGTCGAATCCCGGATCGGTCAACAGGTTGCCGATGTTGGTGCCGCCCAGGCTCATGCCGAATGACGGGACGGCGAGGGTGGGGGCGGAGCTGTCATCGTCCGTCACGCTGAAGTACATCTGCGAGTTGACGGTGATGGCGCGAAGGATCGGAGCCTGCCCGGCGAGGTTGGCGGGCGTGATCCCGCCGGCGGTGTTGTTATTGTTCTCGGCGCTGGCGGTGAGGAAGTAGGAGTCGTTGAACGCCGAATTCGTGATGCTGAACGCGTTCTGGACATACGTGGTCACCGTCAGGGCGCCGTTGTAGCCGACGAACCCCGTGAAGTTGCTGTCGTAGTTCAGCGAGTTGGTGATGCCGGAGCTCGCGAGGGTGTAGGGGTCCCAGTTGGGGCAGACGCGGCCGGCGCGCGAGCCGAGGTTGAAGGTTGATGCCGGGTTGTTCGTCATGAACACGCCGTACTGGTTGCTCCACAGGATGGCGAAGTCGATCTTGTCGAGGCCGTTCACCAGCTGGCCGTCCGTGATCGTCAGGTTGTTCGTGGCGCCGACGGTGTAGTTCGTGCCGAGGAAGATCAGCTTCGGGATCGGCCCGTCGATCATTACGGAGTTATAGCTGTTCGTGTCGCCCAGCAGTCGCGCGACCTCGTAGAAGTTCGTGCCGACGCGCACTTCGTCGAAGTAGACGTTGCCCGCGTTGTTGGCCGCGTCGGCGTCCACGCCGCCCTTGAGGCGGATGCCCGCGATCGAGCTGATGCACCCGGCGGTCAGCGTGCAGGAGATGTCCCAGTACCCCATGGGCTCTTCCGCGACGAGGTCGTTCGTGCCGTAGGCGACGGCGCTGAGTTCGCGCGTGCCGAAGTCGAACTTGACGATGACGTAGTAGTCGGTGCCCATCCCGTTCTCCATCGTCCGCGACGAGTTGGTGAAGGGGGCGCCGTCCCAGCAGATGCCGAGCGCGTTGGTGCCGCGCACTTTGCCGATGAAGGGTTTCTCGTTCATCCCCGAATCCAGGAAGTGCAGGCCCGCGATCGCCGTCTGGAGCGTCGGCTCGCCCTCGTGGTCGTAGTTCTGCATCCATGCGGCATACACCTTCCCGCTGGTGAAGGTCGTGTCGAAGCGGCGGTCGACATAGTGCTGGGAGCCGTTCACGGTGCAGACGAGCTGGGCCTTGTTGCCGTTCGTGATGTGGCAGCTCCAGCGGTTGGTGGCGAAACTGCCGCTGCTGTAGATGTGGTTGTCGTCGTTCGCGGCGATCCACAGGTTCGTGCCCCAGCCGGTGCCGCCGCCCTGGTTGTAGAGGCGCCCGCTGTTCGGGAACCAGTCGTAGATCAGGATCCGCTCGGTCGGCGGCGGGTTCGTGTTGTTGATCATCTGCTCCCAGCTGTAGGCCACGCGGAGCTCGTCGAAGTAGCAGTCTTCGATGTCGGAATTGCCCGCGTCGGCGCCTGCGTAGATGCCCATGCCGTTGATGTTGGTGAGGTACCCCGCCGGGAGGGTGACCGAGATCGGCCAGCTGGAGGGCGGGTACAGCGGGATCTCGTTCGTGCGATTGAACTTGATCACCTCGAAGAGGCGGTTGGTGAACGTGTACCGGGCGACCACGCAATAGGTGTTGTCCGTGCGCGAGGCGCCCCAGGCAGGCATCGAGTTGGCGCCCAGTTCATTGGTGCCGCCGTAGCCGCCCCACATCCCGAGCCCGGCGTCCACTTCATGGCCCTCGCCGAAGTTCACCATCTGGGTGGAGTTGTACATCACGCTGAACGCGCACCACTTGTTTCCGCCCTCGTTCTCGTAGGCCAACATGCCGCTCATGTAGACCGTGCCGGTGGTGAACGGGGCGAAGTTTCGATACGCTTTCCTCTCCACGCCTTTGCCGGGGTCGTACAGCCTGAGGCGATTGGCCGCGTTGCTCGGGAACCACGGCATGTTGGGGAACATGGGCTCGTCCGGGCCCATGACCGCCTCGACCGCCCAGTTCGTGGCGTCCACGGTCCACGAGTTCGTCCAGTTCTGGCCGCCTCCGAGCCCGCTGAGTCGCGTCTTGTTGGTGTAGGCGAAGGGATCCACGAGTTCGTAGGGGTAATAGGAACCCATCGTCACGGACGCGGTCGTGCCCGTGGAGTAGAAGCTGTTGCTGGTCGAGTAGAACTTGTAGTAGTACGTCAGCCCCGGCCTGACGATGTGCTCGATGTTCGTCAACGGCCCCTTGTAGACCACCCGCGTGCCGTCGTTCGAGACGGGATCACCGGGCGAGTAGGAGCCGCCCTGCATCGGGTTCACCGGCGGGTTGGTCGCGCGGCACGTGATGAACACGTCGCAGGTCGCATTCTTGCTCCATGCCAGCCTTACCATTTCGTACCCATCGGCGATTGCGCTGAGGTTCGTGGGATCCGTGTAGCCCGGCACGTTCGTCGCATAGGTGCCTTGAACCAGGAACCGGTAGGGGCTCTTGAAGGCGGTGTTGTTCGTGATGACGACGATGGCCCTGTA
>CAYQYB010000019.1:0-21491 GCA_964421535.1 uncultured Verrucomicrobiota bacterium
CTGCATGCGCTCGGGAATCCGCGCCATCCGCGAAATTCGCGGTTACTCTTCGTCGTTGCAAGCAACCACCCACGCCTTCTCGTCCCGGCGAAGCCCCCTTCTCCATCCGCGTCCATCCGCGAAATCCGCGGTCACTCTTCGTCGCTATAAGCATCCCCCACGCCTTCTCATCCCAGCGAAGCCCCCGTCCTCCATCTGCGTCATCCGCGGGTATCCTTCTTTCCGTTCACCCGCCGTCGTGATCTACCGTTCAGGATTCCGGCGTCGCACGACATTCGCGATAGTTCAGACGGTCGAAACCGCCGCGTGTCCTGAAAACAGCGCATTATCCGTAAAACGAGCGTCTTTTTTGGCTCCAAAAACGCATATCGATTTCACAAAATACGTAATATAAGATAAATATAAATGCAATAGTTATGCAAGCGATTGCACCAAACTAGTATGCAACTAGGTTCCTTTTTTCTTTGACTGCTGCGTCGTTCTCTTTGAAAATAGCATCAGACAAAGCGGTCAAGGGTGGTTGTACATCAGGGGCGTGTCATGAAACATCGAGCAGTTGTTCGGGGCCGATGGCTCAGGTCGAGCTTGTTGCTGTTTTTCCTTCCGGCGATTTGCGCCGTCTGCCATGGGGGCGAGTATTCGTCCGACATGTCGATCAGCGGTCCTTTGTACGTGGGGTGCAAAGGGGCGGCGAAGACATTTTCGATTCCCGCGGAGACCCGGGTTCATGCCGGTTCGGTATTCGTCGGGTGGACGGATTCCAGCGTGGACAACGTGCTGGAGGTGGCCAGCGGCGCGGCGCTTGTTGTGACCGACGCCTGTTCGCGTCCGGCGTCGTGCGAGGTCCGCAGCGGAACGCTCTGGCTGGACAACGGCGGCGTGATCTCCGACAGCATCTCGGTCTGGAACCATTCGACGCTGGGCGGCCGCGGCGCGGTGAATGCGACCACGCTTTGCGAAGGAACGCTGGCTCCGGGCGCGCCGATCGGAACGCTTTTCCACAACGGCAATCTTGCGCTGTCGCCGAGCGCCGCCGCCGAATTCGAGATCGCGGGCTACGCCCTGGATTCCGAGATCGACCGCGTCACGGTCAACGGGCGGCTGTGCCTGGCGGGGTCGCTCCAGCTTTCCCTGGAGAACGGGTTTGTCCCCCGGGCCGGCGACCGCTTCGTGATCATGACCGGTTCGAGCATTTCGGGTTCGTTCGCGGATGTCCTGATTTCAAACTGCCCGCAGGACCTTGCCGCCGATGTGGTCATTGACGACGCGACCGTGACGGTCGTGTTCGTCGGCAAGTAGACCAGAAACAGCCATTGGATGCCGCGCGGCTTTCGGTTATACTCCCGGCATGAGCACGGAATCTCATGCGCTTGCCGACGAGAGGTTCAGCTGGGCCGAAAGCCTGCCAATCCTCCTGGTCCACGCGGCATGCCTGTCCGTATTCTGGGTAGGGGTAAGCTGGGCGGCGGCAGCGGCTTGCCTGGTGACATATCTCGTTCGCGTGTTCGCGCTGACGGCGGGCTACCACCGCTATTTTTCGCACAACTCGTTCAAGACCGGCCGCGTCTTCCAGTTCGTGCTCGCGCTTCTCGGGGCGTCGGCGGGGCAGGCGGGGCCGCTGTGGTGGGGCGCCCACCACCGCTACCACCACAACCACGCGGACACGGATTGCGACATTCATTCGCCGAAGCGCCGCGGCTTCTACTGGGCGCACCTCGGCTGGCTGTTCTGCCGGAGATACTCGAAGGCGAACCTCGACCTGATGAAGGATTTCGCGAAGTACCCCGAGATTCGCTGGCTCGACAAGTACCACGTCGCCGCGCCGATCCTCCTGATCCTGGCGCTGTACGCCCTCGGCGGCTGGCTGGAGATCCGGCATCCCGGCCTGCGGGTCACCGCCGCGCAGATGGTCGTCTGGGGCTTCTTCGTGAGCACCGTGCTGGTCTACCACGCGACGTTCTCGATCAACTCGCTGATGCACATGGTCGGCACGCGCCGGTTCGACACGGCGGACGACAGCCGGAACAATCTCTGGCTCGCGCTGCTGACGATGGGCGAGGGCTGGCACAACAATCATCACCGCTACCCGCTTTCGGCGCGGCAGGGGTTCTATCCATGGGAAGTCGACCCGACGTATGCCATCCTGAAAGTGCTTTCGTGGGCCGGCGTCGTTCGTGACCTGCGCGTGCCCCCGGAGAAGATTCTGAATGAAGGAAGGGTTGGGTCCAAAGTCTGATGTCCAGGGTCCAGCGTTGATGATTGCGACCTTGGACCTTGGACTTTGGACGTTGGACTCTTGAGTCATGGAAACAGCCATACAGTTCATCTCGGCCTTTTTGATGATGTTCATCCTGATGTCCGGCGTCTGGCTGATCCAGCGGCGGCTGAACGACGGCGGCGTGGTGGACGTGGCGTGGAGCTACGGCATCGGCATCGTGGCTGTCTACTTCGCGCTCGTCACCGGCGGCTTCGCCGGGCGGAAGCTCCTCGTCGGCGCAATGGCGGCGGCGTGGTCGTTCCGCCTCGGCACGTACCTGTTCCTGAACCGCGTGAAGGGCCGGGCGCACGAGGACGGGCGGTACCGCACGCTCCGCGAGAAGTGGGGGCCGCATGCCCAGCGCAACATGTTCCTCTTCTTCCAGTTCCAGGGAGTGACGGACGTCGTGCTCGCTCTGTCGCCGCTGGTCGCGATGCTCAGCCCGCGGCCGGTCCCCGGCGCGCTGGACTACGCCGGCGCCGCGATCTGGCTGGTCGCCGTGGCGGGCGAGAGCGCGGCGGACCTGCAGCTCGCGCGGTTCCGCGGCGACCCGGCGAACAAGGGGCGGACGTGCCGCGCCGGGCTGTGGCGGTACTCGCGCCACCCGAACTACTTCTTCGAGTGGCTGCACTGGTGGAGCTACGTGCCGATCGCGCTCGGCCACCCGGCGTGGTGGCTGACGCTGATCGCGCCCGCGCTGATGCTGTACTTTTTGCTGAGGATGACGGGCATCCCGGCGACGGAGGCGCAGGCGGTCCTGAGCCGCGGCGACGACTACCGCGACTACCAGCACACGACGAGCGCTTTCGTCCCGTGGTTCCCAAGGAGCGGTCCAAAGTCCAAGGTCTAATGTCCAAGGTTGAGGTATTCGACTTTGGACTTTAGACTTTGGACCTTGGACTTCGACCCATGAAACGTGCTCTCGAAATGGCGGAGCGGGGCCTGATGCCGGACATCGTGATCCGGCAGGGCATCCGGAAGCTGCTGGCGGACCGGCTGCGGCAGGAGAATCGCGGCGACTGCGAGGTCCAGCAGAAGATATTCCAGGAGCTCGTCGAGCATCTGCGGAAAAGCCCGATCGCGGTGAACACCGAGGACGCGAACGAGCAGCACTACGAGCTGCCGCCGCCATTCTTCCTGAAGGTCCTCGGGCCCCGGCTGAAGTACAGCAGCTGCCTGTGGCCCGCGGGCGTCGCCTCGCTCGACGCCGCGGAAGACGCGATGCTCGACCTGACGTGCCGGCGCGCGGGGCTTGCCGACGGCATGGACATCCTTGAACTCGGCTGCGGGTGGGGCTCGCTCTCACTCTGGATGGCGGAGCGTTTCCCGAAGGCGCGGATCCTGTCTGTGTCCAACTCCGCGCCGCAGCGGGAGTTCATCGAAGCCGAAAAACAGAAGCGGCGGCTCGGCAACGTGGAGGTGGTCACCGCGGACATGAACGACTTCCGCACGGAGCGCCGGTTCGACCGCGTGGTGTCCGTGGAGATGTTCGAGCACATGCGGAACTACGAGCTGCTGATGGGGCGGATCGCCGAATGGCTGAAGCCCGGCGGCCGGCTGTTCGTCCACATCTTCGCGCACCGAGAGTACGCCTACGCGTTCGAGACCGAGGGCGAGGACAACTGGATGGGCCGCCACTTCTTCACCGGCGGGCTGATGCCGTCCGACGATCTTCTTCTTTACTTCCAGCGCGACCTGCTGATCGAGGACCACTGGCGCGTCAACGGGGTTCACTACGCGAAGACGCTCGAGGCGTGGCTGGAGAAGATGGACGCGGCGAAGGAGGAGATCCTGCCGCTCTTCGCGGACGTGTACGGCGAGGCGGACAAGGCGCGCTGGTTCCAGCGGTGGCGGATCTTCTTCATGGCCTCGGCGGAGCTGTTCGGATACAGGGACGGCATGGAGTGGTTCGTGTCGCACTACCTGTTTCGGAGGAGGTAACCACGAAACACACGAAATACACGAAAACGGAGGCCCATGAAAGGAAGGGCCTATGTTTTCATCATTTCGTGTAATTCGTGTGTTTCGTGGTTAAACAAATGAATGACCGCGGCTTGAATGTTGCTGTTGTTGGGGCGGGGGTGGCGGGGCTGACCGCCGCATACCTGCTGGCCCGCCGCCATCGCGTCACGATCTTCGAGAAGAACGCGTACCTCGGCGGCCACACGAACACGGTGGTGCTGGACTCCGGGCCCGACGCCGGCACGCCCGTCGACACCGGCTTCATCGTGATGAACAACCGGAACTACCCGCTATTCACAAAGCTCCTGGAGCGGCTGGGCGCGGCGACGCGGGACAGCGACATGTCGTTCGGCTACTACTGCGAGGACAGCGGGCTGCAGTACGCCGGGACGGACCTGAACGCGATGTTCGCCCAGCGGAGCAACCTGTTCCGGCCGCGGTTCTGGAAGATGATCCGCGACATCATGCGTTTCTACGACGAGGCTCGGCGCGACCTGGCGTCCGGCGGCCTCGGCGACATGTCGCTCGGCCACTACCTCCGGCGCGGCGGCTACGGCGACGCGTTCGTGCAAGACCACCTCGTGCCGATGGGCTCCGCGATCTGGTCCACGTCCAAGCAGAGGATGCTGGATTTTCCCGCGGCGGCGTTCGTGCGCTTCTTCGAGAACCACGGCCTGCTGTCGGTCAACGACCGGCCGCAGTGGAAGACCGTCGTCGGCGGGAGCCAGGCGTACGTGAAGAAGATGATGGAGGGTTTCCCGGGGACCGTGCGCCTGTCCTCGCCGGTGGCCGCGATCGAGCGGACGGCGGACGGTGTGCGCGTCGTCGGCGAGCCGTTCGACGCCGTCGTGATCGGCGCGCACGCGGACGAGGCGTTCCGGATGCTGTCCGACCCGTCGCCGGACGAGAAGCGCCTGCTCGGCGCGTGGACGTACGAGCACAACGCGACCGTCCTGCACTCGGACCTGTCGGTCATGCCGCCGTGCCGCCGCGCGTGGGCGTCGTGGAACTACACGGTCGAGTCGGCGCAGGGCGAGCGGGCGCCGGCGTCGGTGACGTATCACATGAACCGCCTGCAGGGCCTGCGGACGGCGAATCCGTACTTCGTCACGCTGAACCGGAGGAAGGCGCCGGCGCGGGAGAAGGTGATCCGCGAGTTCGACTACACGCACCCGACGTACACGGCGGAATCGATGGGGACGCAGAGGGACCTGCCGTCGCTGAACGGCGCGCGGAACACGTTTTTCTGCGGGAGCTACTTCGGGTACGGCTTCCACGAGGACGCCGTGAGGTCGGGGGTCGAAGTCGCGAAGCTCTTCGGGGAAGACCTGTGACATGAACTCGCGGATCTACATCGGCGAAGTCGGGCACACGCGGCACGCGCCGGTCGAACACGCGTTCAGTTTCCCGTTCTACTGCCTCGGGGTCGACCTCGACGAGCTCGAGGAGCTCGGCAGGACGATCACGGGTTTCGCGCACAACCGACGGGGCCGGCTTTCGATCCGGGACACGGACTACCTCGACGGGGAGAAGGGCGCGCTGAAGGGCCGGCTCGTCGAGTGGCTGAAGAAGCAGGGCTTCACGGCGGAGATCGGGACCGTGGAGCTGGTCACCGTGCCGCGGTACTTCGGCTACGTGTTCAACCCGGTCAGTTTCTACTACTGCCGGCGGCCTGACGGCGGCGTGCAGTGCGTCGTGGCCGAGGTCAACAACACGTTCGGCGAGCGGCACCACTACATCCTGCACCCGCTCGAGCCGGGGCCGGAGGGGTTTGTCGCGCGCGCCGCGCACCCGAAGCAGTTCCACGTTTCGCCGTTCAACGACATGAAGGGCGGTTACGAGTTTCTCTTCTCGGAGATCCGGGAGAAGCTCGACATCCACGTGACGCTGAACCGCGAGGGCCGGAAGCACTTCTGGGCCGGGATGAAGGGCGAGGCCCTGCCGCTCACGCCGGAGAACCTGGCGCGGGCGATGAAGCGCTTCCCGCTGACGCCGTGGCTGACGATGCCGCGCATTTTCGCGCACGCCGCGAAGCTCTACTACCGGAAGAAGCTGAGGCTGTATCACAAGCCGCCGCCGACGAGCCCGCTGACGATCCGTGCGCAGCCGAACCGCCGCCAGCTTCTCGCCATGAAGCTGATCCTGAAATTCTTCGGGAAGATCCGGTCCGGCTCGCTCTCGGTGACGTTGCCGGACGGGGCGACGCGCGTGTTCGGCAATCCCGCCGCGACGCCGCGCGCGCAAATCGCGATCGCCGAGTACGACTTCTTCACCCGCATGCTGCATCACGGGGACATCGGCTTCGGCGAGTCATACATGCGCGGCGAGTGGGACACGCACGACCTGGCGGCGCTCCTCAGCCTGTTCGCGCTGAACCTGTCCGTGGCGGACGACCGGCGGATCCTGCTCTCGTGGATCGGCCGCGCGTTCAACCGCGCGCGGCACGCGTTCCGGGCCAACACGCTCTTCGGGAGCCGGCGCAACATCCGCGAGCACTACGACCTGAGCAACGACTTCTTCAAGCTGTTCCTCGACGAGACGATGATGTACTCGTGCGCTCTCTACGAGAGTCCGGGCCAGCCGTCCGCCGACGCCCAGCGGAACAAGCTGCGCGCGCTCATCCGCAAGGCCGACATCGGGGCGACCGACCACGTGCTGGAAATCGGCTCGGGGTGGGGCGGGTTCGCGATAGAGGCGGCGAAGTCCACGGGCTGCCGCGTGACGAGCATCACGCTGTCGGAGGAGCAGCTCAAGCTCGCGCGCGAGCGGGCGAAGGAAGCGGGCGTGGCCGACCGCGTCAGCTTCGAGCTGTGCGACTACAGGCAGGCGAACGGGCTGTATGACAAGATCGTGTCGATCGAGATGCTCGAGGCCGTGGGGCACGAGCATTTTGGAACGTTCTTCAAGGCGTGCGACCGGCTGCTGAAGCCCGGCGGTCTCGTGGTCCTGCAGGTCATCACGATCCCGGATCAGCGGTACGACGCGTACCGGCTCAGCTCGGACTGGATCCAGAAGCACATCTTCCCCGGCGGCGTCCTGCCCTCGCTGACCGCGCTCTGCCGCGCGATGACGGTGCACTCGCGGCTGATTGTCGAGAACCTCGAGAACATCGGCCCGCACTACGCGCAGACGCTCCGCGAGTGGCGCGAGCGGTTCGTCGCGAACCTCGCGGAGGTGGAGAAGCTGGGCTTCGACCGCGAGTTCCAGCGCAAGTGGATTTACTACTTCTGCTACTGCGAGGCCGGCTTCGCGACGCGGCAGATCAACGACCTGCACCTGGTGTTGAAAAGGCCGGGGGAGTGAAGTTTGGCCAGGTAGGGCGCGCAGGCCCTGCGCGCCGCGGCCGGCGGAGCCCGCCGGCCCTACCTATCCTTTGACGGCACCCTCTGTTAATCCCTTGATGAACAGCTTCATCGAGAAGACGAAGAGGATGATGATCGGGATCGAGGCGATTGCGTAGCCGGCCATCAGCGGGCCCCACAGCTTGATGTACTCTCCCGCCATCCGCAGCAGCTGGACCATCACCGGCAGGCGCGCGTGGTCGCGCATGACGATCAGCGGCAGGACGAAGTCGTTCCACGCGGAGATGAACTGCATCACGCCGACGGTCCCGAGGATCGGGCCGGACAGCGGCAACACGACGTTGCGCATCTGCTGGAAGTGGTTCGCCCCGTCGATCTCCGCCGCCTCGAAGAGGTCCTGCGGCGTGTCCTGGATGAAGTTGCGCAGCACGAAGATGCCGAAGATCTGGCCGCCGGACGCGCCGACGATGATGAGCGCGGCGAGCGTATTGAGCAGGTTCATGTCGCGCAGGAGGGTGAACAGCGGGACGAGGTTGGCGATGGCCGGCATCATCATGAGCAGCAGGAGCGCGTTCCAGAGGAAGGTGTGGCCGGGCGCCTTCATGCGCGCGAAGAAGTACGCGCCGCACAGCGCGAGCCCGAGCGTCATCAGCGTGCAGCTCGTGGAGATGAACAGGCTGTTGGCGACTGTCGGCGTGACCATGTCCCACGCGGTGCGCCAGTTCTCCCAGAACATCGGCTGAGTGAGCTTCGCGGGCGAGAGGTAGAACTGCTCGTTGTTCTTCACGCTGACGATGATCATGAGGTAGAGCGGAAGAAACGCGAACGCGAGGACCAGCCAGATCCACGCATGCTTCACGATCCGGAGGAAGCCGGAGCCGAGAAATCGGAAGAATTTATAGACCGGGTTCTGCTGGCGGCGGAACGCGCGCTCGATGTAGAGGTCGCCGGGGCTGCGGCCGGCCGGGTAAACGGGCTCGGGCATCGCCGGGATCAGCTTGCGGAACTGCGCGCCGATCCAGGCGTACGGGATCGACAGCGCGATCAGGAGCACGCCGAGGGCGGTCAGGTTGAGCTGGGGATTCACGTAGCGCCAGCCGATCATCACGCCGCCGACGAGGAAAAGGATTGTGCGGACCGTGTTCTTCCGGCGCGGGTTCATGGACTCCGTGTCCATCACGGTGTCGCTGAACTTCTGGAGGATCATGACGACGAGCGTGAGGATGATGCCGACGGCGCAGGCGTAGCCCATCTGCTGGTCGAGGAACGCCTTCCGGATCATGAACAGCGCGGGGACGGTGGCCTTGCCGCCGGGGCCGCCGGCGATGCCCGCGAGCGCGAGGATCATGCCCGCGTCCTTGACCGTGTCGATGATCACGAACACGAGGAGCAGGTAGATCGAGCCCATGATCAGCGGCAGCTCGATCTTGGTGAACTTCGTCCACCACGACACGCCGTCGATTTCCGCGGCCTCGTAGACGTCCTTGGAGATGCCCTGCAGCTTCGCGAGGTGCGTGAGGACGGCGAACGAGCCGACCCACGGGAAGCCCCAGACGATGCACGCCGCGATGATCAGCTTCGGGTCGCCCAGCCACGCGGGCATTTTCCCGGCGGCGAACGCGCCCCAGTGGAACACGTTCGCGTCGAGATAGCACAGGACGTTGAACAGGCCGCTCTTGATCAGGAACTGGTTGAGGTAGCCGGCGGTCGCCTCGAAGAAGAACGAGCGCCAGATCAGGACGACGACGAGGCCGGGGATGACCATCGGGACGACGAACAGCGTGCGGTACAGGAACTGCATGCGCTCGCTACGGCAGCGGTGGATCGCGACGGCGATCAGCAGGGCAGGGATCATCTTGATCACGTTCCAGCCGCCGAGGATGAACGCGAGCTTGAACGAGTTCCAGAACTCGGTGTTCTTCAGCAGGTCGATGTAGTTCTGGAAGCCGACCGGCTCCGAAATATCCGCGCCGTTCCAGCGGAAGAAGCTGTGGTAGATCCCGCTGCTCGCGGGGTAGTACTGGAACAGCGCGATCAGGACGACCGTCGGAATGATGAAGAGATAGATCTGCCAGTGGTGGCGGATCTGGCTCAGTTTGATGGGTTTCGGAGTCATAGTGTCATCAGTTCCAAATTCCAGGTTCCAGGTTCCAAGTTCGAGAACGGACCGGCAACGGCAACTTGGAACTTGGAACCTGAAACCTGGAACTCATTTCTTCTCTTCCCGCATCTTCTGTTTCACCCGCGCCGCGATCTTCCCCATCACCGCGGGGCTGTATTCGTACGGGCCCACGGCCTTCTGCGGGCCCTTCTCGATCAGCTGCATCTGGCGGTTGTGGTCCAGTTCGGCCCACACCTGGCGGTCTTTCGTCAGCGCGCGGTAGCGGACCCAGGCGGAGTTCGATTCATCGCCCTCGGCTAGGAACGCCTTGGCGCGGATGCCGGCCAGGAACCGCTCGTTGTTGTGCATGCCGCGTCGCCAGTCGCGCTGCTGCTCCAGGAAATCCTCCATGCCCTGCTCGATGTAGAACGGCTGGAACTCCTTCACCATCTCGTCGTACGACATCTGGTTCACCTGGTACGCCGAGTACACCTGCATCCACTTCGTCGCGGTATTGCCGCCGAGCCAGATGCTGAACGCGCCGTAGACGCCCTCGATGTGCGGCTCGAACGCCTTCAGCAGCGGGTCCATCTCGGTCCCGCGGATGGCGGGGATCCATCCGATGATCTCGTTGAGCTTCTGGTTGTGCGGCTGCGACGCCATGAAGAGCATGAAGTCGAGCGCGGTATCCTGGTTCTGGCTCGTGCGAGTGAGGCCGAACTGGAACCCGGTGCCCGCCTGCTCGTAGTTCGGGCCCTCGACGACGGCGCCGAACTCCGGATCGTCCTTCGTCGGCAGCGGGGGCTCCATCACGCCGACCTCGAACTGCCCTTTGGCGAGCTCCTGGAGGCTGCGCGCGTCCCAGGTGCCGGTGCTCATGAACACGGCCTTCTGCTGGGCGAACAGGAAGACGGCCTCGTCCCGCGTGAGGCCGGTGTAGCCGGTCTGGAAGTAGTCGGTCACCTCCCGGATCATCCGGAACTTGGTCGTGATGGAGGGGTTATAGAAGTCCACCGCGCCGATCTTGAAGGCCACGTACAGCTCGTTGTTGCCCACGTCGGCGTCACGGTTGAAGTCGGCCTTGCGGACCAGCCCGTACGTCATCGGGTCGAACAGCATGCCTTCCCACATGCTCATGTGGTAGGCAGAGCCGGCGATCGGGATGTAGTTTCCGCCGCGCGGGTTCTTCTGCTCGGAGATCTTCTGGCACGCGGCGAGGAACGAGCGGTAGTCGCGCGGCGCCTCGTCGAGGCCGGCCAGCTTCTTGAGGAGGTCCTTGTTGTAGAAGATGCGCACGCCGAACTGGGAGAGCGAGACGCTCATGTACTCCTGCATTTCCTGGACGTACGTCGTGCGCATGCCGTCCTTGTACGTCTGGCGCAGGGGCGTGGTCTCCATGTCCGTGCCGCGGTTGTACGGGTTGGGGCGGTTCACCTCGCGGGTGAGCGGGACGAAGTAGCGGTTGTAGTACGACAGCCAGATGTTCGCCGGCAGCATCGAGCCGACCTGCACGAGGTCCGGCGCCGTCCCGCCCATGAGCTGGGTGCTGACCCACTGCCCGTACACGCTCTCCGGGATCGCGTCCTGCACGACGTACACGTTCGGGTGCAGCTTGCGGTACTCCTTCGCCATCTCGTTGATCGCGTCGCGGACGCTCGCCTCGAGCTGCCAGTGGCCGATGCGGATGATGGTTGCGCCGGGCGGGGTCGTGCGGTTGCGGTACACGGCGATCATCACCGCGGACCACGCGAAGACGGCGAAGACGATGATCAGCGCGTAGTAGGTGCGGATGAATGTGAGGAGTCGCTTCATCAGAAAAGGCCGCCGTGAAAAGAAACTTTGAAACTGGAAACTGGAAACTGGAAACTCGGGCGCGCGCCATCGCCCAGTTTCAAGTTTCGAGTTTCAAGCGTCATCTTCGTGCCCTTGGGTTTTACAGTTCCGCGCGGATCTTCCCCTCCACCTCGTCCATCCGCCCCAGCGCCTGCTTGCAGCCGAAGACGCGCTTGTCGGTTGGGTATTCCTTGATCAGCTTGTCGTAGTAAATCCGCGCGGTGTCGAAATCGCCGCATTCGAACTCCGCGATCGTCGCGATGTTCCAGTACTGCCACGAGAACTCGTTGAACGGGTTGGCCGGGTCGATCTCCGTGTTGTCCAGCGAATCGATCTCCGCCTGCAGCCGCTTCTCGGGCTCGTCCAGCGTCGTGCAGCCCACCGCGATCAGCGAGTACGCGGGCCCGCGGAACGGCGTGTTCGGATCCTTCACGAACTCCTCGAGCTCCCGGATGGCCTGCTTCGTCTCCGCCGGCTTGAGCGAGGCGATCAGCGTGGACATCTTGTAGATGAAGGCCTCCTTGGCCGCGAGGTGGCCGGGGTGCTGGTCGATGATCTGCTGGTAGGCCTTGCGGACCTCGTTGTAATCCGGCTCCTCGCCGACCGGGACGAGATGCTTCAGCCGCGCGAGCGCGAGCCGGCTCCAGATGGCCGTCTCGCTCTTCGGCGCCAGCCGGATGATCTGCTCGTACAGTTCGCGCGCCTTCTCGACGTCCTCGCCGGGCCGGCGCAGGTTCCAGGTGGAGGCAAGGCCGTACAGGGCCTGGAGGTGCAGGTCGTCGGTTTCGGGGGTTTTCTCCAGGGCCTCTTCGAACCGCGCCACGGCGCGGTCGAACTCGCTCAGTATGAATTCGTTCCAGCCGGATTTGATGAGCTCCTGGGGGTCTCCGGTCGTTTGCGGGGCGGTGCAGGCCGTCAGCCAGAGGGCGCAGGCCGCCACCGCCAGAATTCGGAGCCATGAAAGCATAGCGACAGAAAACACTGCCAGATTCGCGGTGTTAAGAGCGAGTTAATTTTTCCAACCCGTGAAAAAACGGCCCGCTTTTTTTCCAAGGTTTGGAAAATATTTTCATTTTTTTCCGGAAAACCGTCCCTCTCGTTTCTTTCTATTAGTAGACGCGATTTCGAAATCGCGTCTACTAGAGAAAGGAGGAGAGAGAGGGCAGAGACCGACCTTGAATGTTGGGCCACCGTTGGCTAGAGTGCCCGCGTTTTCCAAGGTACAAAAATACCCGTGAACAGGCCGAAAATACTGGTTATTGGCAGCGGCGGGCGCGAGCACGCGCTGGCGTGGAAACTGGCCGGCGACACCTGCCGCCCGGACGTTTTCTGCGCGCCCGGAAACGCCGGGACCGCCGGCGTCGGCACGAACCTCGACATCGCCGCGACGGATATCGACAAGCTGCTGGCGTGGGCGAAGGCGAACAAGCCTTGCCTGACGGTCGTGGGCCCCGAAGCGCCGCTGTGCGACGGGATCGTGGACCGCTTCAACGCCGCGGGCCTGAAGGTCTTCGGCCCGTGCCAGGCCGCGGCCCGCCTCGAGGGCAGCAAGGTGTTCGCCAAGGAAGTCATGCTCGCGGCCGGCGTGCCGACCGCGAAGTACGCGCGGTTCGCCGACGCGGCCGAGGCCAAGGCTTATATAAGGAAAGAGGGCGCGCCGATCGTGATCAAGGCGGACGGCCTGGCCGCCGGCAAAGGCGTCACGGTGGCGGCGACGGTCGAGCAGGCCGAGGCGGCTGTGGACGAGGCGCTCGTGCAGAAGGCGTTCGGCGATGCCGGCGCGACCGTGGTTGTCGAGGAATGCCTGCAGGGCGAAGAGGCTTCGATTCTCGCGCTGATCGACGGCCGCAAGATCGTGATGCTGGCGTCGTCGCAGGACCACAAGCGGATTTTCGACGGCGACGAGGGGCCGAACACCGGCGGCATGGGCGCGTACTCGCCCGCGCCGGTTGTGAAGGAGGATTTGTGGCCGGTCATTCGCGAGCAGGTCTTCGAGCGGACGCTCCGCGAGCTGAACAAGCGCGGCATCGACTACCGCGGTGTGCTGTACGCCGGCCTGATGATGACCAAGGCCGGCCCGAAGGTGCTCGAGTTCAATTGCCGGTTCGGCGATCCGGAGACGCAGGCGATCCTGCCGCGCTGGGACGGCGACCTGCTTCCCGCGCTCGAGGCGTGCGCCGACGGCGCGCTGAGCGACGGCATGGTGCGGTGGAAGCTTGAGGCGTGCGTGTGCGTGGTCATGGCGGCCGGCGGCTACCCGGGAAACTACGGCAAAGGCGACGCCATCGGCGGCCTTGCCGACGCGGCCGCGATGAAGGATGTTGTCGTGTTCCACGCGGGCACGAAGCTGGCGGCCGGCAAGGTCGTTACCGCCGGCGGCCGCGTGCTGGGCGTAACCGCGCTGGGGCGCGATCTGCGCGGCGCGGTAAAGCGCGCGTACGAGGCCTGCGCGGTCATTCGATTCGACCGGGCTCATTACCGGAAGGACATTGCGGCGAAGGCGTTTTCGCGCACGTAACGAGAAAGGGAAGTACGATGAAAAAGAACAGCAGGGGCGCTGTGTCGGTGTCGGTGATCATGGGCAGTGATTCGGACTGGGACGTGATGAACGAATCGATCAAGACCCTCAAGAGTTTCGGCGTGGCGTGCGAGGCGCATGTGATGTCGGCGCACCGGACGCCGGACCGGGCGGCGGCATTTGCCAAGTCGGCCGCGGCGCAGGGCGTGAAAGTGATCATCGCCGCGGCGGGCAGCGCGGCGCACCTGGCCGGCGTGCTGGCCGCGCATACGACGCTGCCGGTGCTGGGCGTGCCGATGAAAGGGGGGGCGCTGGATGGACTGGACGCCCTGCTGTCGACCGTGCAGATGCCCGCCGGGATTCCGGTGGGCACGCTGGCGCTGGGCAAGGCGGGCGCGGTGAACGCGGCCCTGCTCGCGGTCCAGATCCTGGCGCTGGGCGACGCGGGTCTGCAGAAAAAACTCGAAGCGCACAAACAATCGCTGCAGGAAAAAGTGGATGCGGGCAACCGCCGGATTCGCGCGCAACAGGAGGGTGGACAATGAAGCTCCGGGTATCCGCAGGTCTCTACCTGCTTGCGACGGCGGCGTGTCTGGCGCAGCTGGAGCCCGTCGCCCCGTCGAACGACGTGGTCGGCGCCGTGAAGGATGTCGTGACCGTTCTCCAGAAATACGGCCTTCCCTTCGACAGCCGCGAGGCGTGCGATGCGGCGGTCGATGCCGTGATTCAAGTGGCCGATCCTCAGGGCCGGCTCATATCGGAGTCTGATATCGCCCGGTTGGATGAGGAGGACAAGGGAATCGTCCGCGAGGTCGGAATCAGCGTGGCGTTGACCAACGGAGGCTTTGTCATCGTCGAGGTGACCAAGGCCTCTTCGGCCGACCTGTCCGGCCTGAAGGCGGGCGAGACCGTCGTGGAGATCGACAAGGGCAACGTCGCGGGCCTCAAGCCGTGGGAGGTCGAGGAGCTTCTTCGTTCGGACGATCCGGCGGTGCTCTTGAAGATTCAGGACACGAACGGCGCGGCGCGCGAGGTTGAGGTGAAGCCCGATCCCGTTCAGGCCCCGGCCATACAGACGGCGGAGGAGCTGCCCGCCAATCTCTGCTACCTGAGGCTGAACGGAATCTACGCGCGATCGGGCAAGGACATCGTTTCGGCGCTTCGCGGCTGGGCCGAGACCGGCCGGTCCGGCGTTGTGCTTGATCTGCGCGGCGCGGGCGGGGCCGACGCGCAGAGCGCGGCGGACACGGCGAGTTTGTTCGCGGAGTCGGGCGCGCTCCTGTTCACGTTCCGCGATCCGCAGGACCAGGACCTCGAGACATACAAGTCGAGCGCGTCTCTTCTGCTCAACATGCCCGCGATGATTCTGATCGACGAAGAGACCCGCGGGGCATCGGAAGTCCTCGCCGCAGCGCTGGCCGGCAGCACGCGCGGGGTCATGCTGATCGGCTCGGTGTCGAGCGGCGATCCGCTGGTGCGCGAGGTTCAGCCGCTGCCGGCGGGCGGGCATTTGTACCTGGCCACGAAACGCCTTGTGGTGGCGGACGGCAAAATCTACAACGGCAGCGAGGGCGTGAAGCCCGACCTGGTGGTTGCTCCAACGGCCCTCCCGGTTTCCGAGTACGAGCCGGAGCCTTCGCCGGACAACCAGAAGGAGCTGTCGAGCGAGGAAAAGGAAGACAAGCTGCTTCGGGAGCGCGTCCGGGGCGATGAGACGCTTCGTCGCGCGGTGGATGTCCTGCTGGGGCTGAAGGCGTTGAATATTCGCGGAGTGGAGCGCGCTGAAAACCCTACGAATTGACCCGAGTCAGCCGGATCCGGGAGTCGTCGATCAGGTCGTGTCCGCGCTCGCGCGCGGCGAGCTGGTGGTGATCCCGACGGAGACCGTGTACGGCCTGGCGGCCGATCCGCGCGTGCCCGGGGCCGTCGAGAGGATCTACGGGGCGAAGGAGCGGCCGGAGAGCAAGCCCATCCCGTTTCTCGCGGCGGATGTCGAGCAGGTGGCCGCGCGGGGCGCCGCGATGGAGCCGGCGGCGGTGCGGCTGATGCGGCGCTTCTGGCCGGGCCCGTTGACGCTGGTCCTGAAGACGCCTGGGCGATTCGTCGGCTTCCGCGTGCCGGATTATCCGGTGACGCTGAGCCTGCTGTGGCGGGCGAAGTCGGTCCTGGCGGTGACGAGCGCGAACATCAGCGGCGACCAGCCGGCGCTGACCGCGGCCGAAGCGGCCGCGGCGCTGGGCGAAAAGGTCTCGCTGGTGCTCGATGCCGGGGCGTCGCCCGGCGGCGTGCCGAGCACGGTCGTGAAAGTGGACGGCGACAAGGTGGACATCCTGCGGGAAGGCGCGATCCGGAAAGACGAGATTTTGAGGGCGGCGGCCGTGGGCGGGTAGGCGGATGCTTATGACACGAATTGGTTTTGAATGAAGTCGAAGCCTGAACATATTCTTTTCGTCTGCACGGGCAATGTGTGCCGCAGCCCGATGGCGGAGTACATTCTCCGGCACCGGCTGGCGGGCCGGCCGGGCGTGACGGTGGAGTCGGCCGGGGTGATGGCGCCACAGGGAATGCCGGCCAGCGCGGGCGCACTGGACGTCCTGGAAGAGTGGAGTATTGACGCCGGACCGCATCGCAGCCGGATGCTGACGCGGGAGCTGGTCGATGCCGCCACGCTGATCCTCGTGATGACCGAACAGCACATGAAGGATGTGCTGTCGGCGTTTCCCAAGGCCAGGGGGCGCGTCTTCCTGCTGAAGTCGTTCGGCACGTCGGGGCAGGGCGGGGATATTTCCGATCCCATCGGCCTGCCCGTGAACGTGTACCGGCGGGTACGGGACGAGATCGACGCGGCCATATCCGATTTGATTTTGCACATGATGGAACATCGAGGCCTTAAAGAAACGTCCTCAGAAAGGTTGAACGTAATGAAAATCGCAATCGGCGCGGACCATGCGGGATACGAGCTCAAGGAAGAGCTCAAGAAGCTTCTCACGGCTCGGAAGATCGAGGTCGAGGACGTGGGCTGCTTCGGCAAGGAGTCGGTTGACTACCCGGACTACGGCTGCGAGGTGGCGGCCAAGGTGTCGGAAGGCCTAGTCAACCAGGGCATCGTGATCTGCAACACGGGCCTTGGCATGAGCATGGCGGCCAACAAGTTCCCGCGCGTGCGCGCGGCGCTTTGCGTGAACGTTCACATGGCGAAGATGGCCCGCGTCCACAACAATGCGAACGTCCTGGCGCTGGGCAGCGCGGTGGTGTCGCGCGACGAGGCCGCGATGATTCTCGACGCGTGGCTGACGTCCGATTTCGAGGCCGGCGGCCGGCACGAGCGCCGCGTGAACAAGATGGGCGCCTGCGAGGCGAGCACGTCGGAGCCGGTGGCGCTGTACAGCAGCGATCCGGAGCTCTACTCCGCGATCAAGGCCGAGACCCGGCGCCAGAGCGAGAACATCGAGCTGATTGCCTCCGAGAATTACGTCAGCCAGGCCGTGCGCGAGGCGCAGGGTTCCGTCATGACGAACAAGTACGCGGAGGGCTACCCGGGCAAGCGCTGGTACAACGGCTGCGAGTTCGTGGACGTGGCCGAGAGGCTGGCCATCGACCGCGCCAAGCAGCTGTTCGGCGCGGAGCACGCGAACGTCCAGCCGCACAGCGGCAGCGGCGCGAACATGGCGGTGTACTTCGCGATCCTCCAGCCGGGCGACACGATCCTGGCGATGAGCCTCGCGTGCGGCGGGCACCTGACGCACGGCCACAAGGTCAATTTCTCCGGCCGCTTCTTCAACGTCGTGCACTACGGCGTGGACAAGCAGACCGAGCAGATCGACTACAACGAGGTCGAGGCGCTGGCGAAACAGCACAAGCCGCGGCTCATCTGCGCCGGCGCGAGCGCGTACTCGCGCATCATCGATTTCAAGCGCCTGCGGCAGATCGCCGACGCCGTCGGCGCGTACCTGATGGTGGACATGGCGCACATCGCCGGCCTCGTGGCGGCGGGCCTGCACCCGAACCCGGTGCCGCTCTGCGAGTTCGTGACGACGACCACGCACAAGACGCTCCGCGGTCCGCGCGGCGGCATGATCCTGTGCCAGGCGCGGTTCGCGCAGGACATCGACCGGCAGATCTTCCCCGGCGTGCAGGGCGGGCCGCTGATGCACGTCATCGCGGCGAAGGCCGTGTGCTTCCACGAGGCGCTTCAACCTTCGTTCAAGGAGTACGCGGGACAGATCGTCAAGAACGCGAAGACGATGGCGGCCGCGCTGGAGAAAGCCGGCCTGCGGATCGTGTCCGGCGGAACGGACAACCACATGATGCTCGTGGACCTGCGCCCGGTCGACGTGACGGGCAAGGACGCGGCGACCGTCCTCGACAAGGCGCTGATCACCGTCAACAAGAACGCGATCCCGTTCGACACGCAGAGCCCGTTCGTGACGTCGGGAATCCGCGTGGGCGCGCCCGCGGTGACCACGCGCGGCATGAGGGAGCCGGAGATGGAGAAGATCGCCGGGTTCATCACGGAGGTCCTGCGCAACCCGCAGAGCGACGCCGTGGTTTCGAAGGTGCGCGAAGAAGTTCGCGCGTTCACGGCGAAGTTCCCGGTGCCGTAGGGACGAATGGAGTATTGGAGTGCTGGAGTGATGGGTTTTCCAGCACTCCACCTCTCCATCACTCCATTACTCCAGTTCTTCACCCCTCATCCAGCGCGTGCCGGATGCGTTGCGCGAGCAGCTCGCGCGTGAAGGGCTTCTGGATCAGCCGCACCTTGCCGAGGGCCACGCCGCGCTCGACGATCGTGCTCTCCGTGAACCCCGACGTGTAGATCACCTTGATGCCGGGCCGCATCTGCACGAGGTTCTCGACCATTTCCGGGCCGCCCATCTGCGGCATGACCACGTCGGTGAACACGAGGTGGATCTTGTTGGTGTTCTTCCGGACCAGGTCCAGCGCTTCCTTGCCGTTCGCGGCCTCGAGCACGTGGTAGCCCAGCGACCGCAGGATGCGGCAGCTCAAATCGCGGACCACCTCCTCGTCCTCGACCACGAGGATCGTTTCGGTGCCCTTCTGCAGCTTGTCCTCCAGCTCCACGGGGACGGTGTCGGCGTTGGTCACCACGCGCGGCAGCCAGATCTTGATTTCCGTGCCGGAGCCCGGCTCGCTCTCGATCTCGATGTGTCCGCCGCACTGGTTCACGATGCCGTAGACGGTGGCCAGGCCCAGGCCCGTGCCTTTGCCCTTGGGCTTCGTGGTGAAGAACGGCTCGAAGACGTGGCTGAGAACTTCCTTGCTCATGCCGCTGCCGCTGTCGCGGATGGAAAGCTGGAGGTACTCGCCGGGCTGAACGTTGAGCCGCGTCGCGCAGTACTTCTCGTCCAGCACGGAGCGCGAGGTGCGGATGGTCAGCTGCCCGCCGCGGGCCATGGCGTCGCGCGCGTTGATCGCGAGGTTCATGACGACCTGCTGCAGCAGGCCGGCGTCCATCTTCACGCAGCCGGCCTCGTCGTCCAGGAGGGTGATCAGCTCGATATCCTCGCCGAGGGCGCGGCGCAGGAGCTGGTTCATCTCCACGATGACGGCGTTGGGATCGAGGATGCGGACCTCGACCATCTGTTTGCGGCTGAACGTCAGGAGCTGGCGGGTCAGGTTCGTCGCGCGTTCCCCCGCGCTGACGATCTGCTCGACGGCATGCCGCAGGGGGTGGTTCTCGCCGAGCTGGTCGAGGATCATGCTGCCGAACCCGAGGACGGCGGTCATGATGTTGTTGAAGTCGTGCGCGATGCCGCCGGCGAGGCGGCCGATGGATTCCATCTTCTGGGCCTGGAGATACTGCTCCTCCATCTGCAGCTCGCGCGTCACGTCGCGCTGGACGCTGACGTAGTTGATGACGGTCCCGTTCTCGTCGCGCGTGGGCGTGATGATCGTGTCGCAGGTGAAGATGGTTCCGTCTTTCCGCTTGTTGTGGAAACGCCCGCGCCACGCCTGGCCCTTGGAGAGCGCCGACCACATGACGTTGTAGACCGCGGTATCCTGCTTGCCGCTCTTGAGCAGGCGAGGGTTCTTTCCGAGCGCTTCGGAGCGGGAGTATCCCGTGATGCGCTCGAACGCGGGGTTCACGTAGCGGATGTTGCCCTCGAGGTCCGCAATGACCACGGCGTCCGTAGTTTGCTCGACGGCCATGACGAGCTGGGCGCGCTCGGCCTCGAACACTTTGCGAGCCCCGATGTCGCGGATGAAGACGAGGTCGGCCGGCTTGCCCTCGAACGTCGTCAGCGCGGCGTTCAGCTCGGCGTGGATGGTGGTGCCGTCCGCCGCCATGAGGAGCGTCTCGTAGACCTGCGGGACGTCGGCGCCGAGCATGCGGCGGCGATAGTAGTCGGCCACGCGCGGAAGATCCGAGGGGTGGATGAACTGGTTGAACGGGGTGCCGATGGCCAGGCCGCCCTTCTGCCGCGTCATTTCGCGGAGGCTGTTGTTCGTGAAGACGATCTTGCCGTCCTGGATGATCACGATGCCGTCCGACGCGCGCTCGACCACGTTGCGGTACTTCTCCTCGCCCTGCCGGAGGGCTTCTTCGACCGCCCGGCGCTCGCCCATCTCCCGGATGAGGCTCGCGTGGTCGAGGCAGCCCTGCAGGGAGACGGTGAACTTCGAAATGACGTTTCGGAGCTGGTTCAGAAACTCCGGGCTGAACGGCTTGTCGCTGGTGATCGAAAAAAGTTTCAAAAGCCCGATGTTCCCCAGCTTGAAGAGCGCGAAGGCGCCTTTCTCGACGTGCTTCTCGGTGACCGTGCTCGCGAACTCCCGCTGGTCCGAGGCGATCGAAATGGCGTCGCGGTTGCCGAACATGGCGAGGATCGGGTGTCCGGCGGGGATCGAGCGCTCGCGGATCCTGAACTGGGGGATGGCGTACACCAGGGCGAGCGAATCCGCGTCCTGGTTGGAGGTCGACACGTCGTTGAGGCCGCGCATGTGCTTGACGCGGATCCAGACGGAGGCATAGGCCAGGTTCTTCCGCGCGAGCAGGGTTCTCAGGAAGCGCGAGCAGGTGTTCTCGATGTCGAGGGATTGGCCGAGCGCAAGCGCGAGTTCGTAGAGCACCGAAATCTCGCGGACAATCTGGCCCGGGTCATTTGCCATGATAAAGGACTCCGACAACAATGGTCTTGTTGAAGAACTCGATATACCCCTCGCCATAGGATGAGATTTCCCCGAGGCTGAGGATTCCCTCGGACACCAGCTTCTTGTCCAGGGTCTGCAGCCGGCTCTCCACCTTCTCCAGCTCTTCGGAGAAGTGCTTGTCCAGGACCAGCGTCCGCGAAATGCAGTCCGCCACCAGGCACTGCTGGGCGCGGCCGCCCTCGACGTTCAGGCTGTCCCCGGCCGCCTTCTCGGCGGCTTCCATGAGGCGTTCAGGCCTGGCTTTCAGCACGTTCAGCACGGCGTTCTCGGGGATGTCGCCCGCGCAGACCAGCTCGTCTCTCTCGCTCAGGGCGAGCGGGTCGCGGACGATGTCCTCCGCTCCCT
>CAYQYB010000020.1:0-20064 GCA_964421535.1 uncultured Verrucomicrobiota bacterium
GTCCTGCTGAGCTTTAAGGGCGATAAATTGGCGGTTGTGGCGACGGATGGACGACGGATGGCGCTGTACGAGCAGGAAGTCGAATTTCCGAAGGGATCGGAAGGCGACATGGTCCTTCCGTTCAAGACGGTTGACGAGCTCCTGAAGACTCTCAAAACCGAAGGTTCCGTCAAGATTCAAGCCACGGAGAACCAGGTTGCCTTCGAATTTGACGACATGCTCATCGTTTCAAAGCTCATTGAAGGCACGTACCCGAACTTCCGCCAGGTGATTCCGCCCCAGAGCGAGCAGCGCATCGCTGTCGAACGCGAGGCCCTGCTGACGGCTCTCCGCCGCGTTTCACTGATCGCGAGCGATAAATCCAACTCCGTGAAGCTCACGTTCGGCAAGAACAAGCTCGAGATCAGCGCCGCGAGCCAGGATGTCGGTACCGCCCGCGAGGATATGGGTATCAAGTACGCCGGCAAGCAGTTCTCGATCGCGTTCAACCCTCTATTCCTCATGGATCCGCTGCGGACACTCGCCAAGGATGAGATCTTCCTTGAGCTGACCGACGATCTCAGCCCGGGTGTCGTGAAGACCGATGTCCCCTTCCTCTACGTCCTGATGCCGATGCGGACGAGCTAGCTAATGTAGGAAGACCCACCCCGCCCTACGGGCACCCCTCCGGTGGAGGGGAATGCATAAACAGAATCCCCTCCATGGGAGGGGGGGCGAAGCCGGGGTGGGTTAAGTGGCTGCCCGACTAGGACTTGAACCTAGACAAACAGATCCAGAGTCTGTTGTGCTACCATTACACCATCGGGCAACCCGATTTCACCAAACAGGGTCGTATTCTATTGGCTGAACCCGCCAAGTCAATTCCTCATACCCGTATTTGATTCCGGCGTCAAAGAAACGCTACACTACCCGGGATTCGAGGGCTTTCATGAGAGTACTCTTCATCAGACATGCTGCCGCGGCGGACAGGGCGCCATCCGGCGGATCGGATCTCGATCGGCCGCTGACAGATGATGGCCGCGAAGACGCGCGCCGCATGTTCAAGGTCCTGGCGCGTCTTTACGCCGAGCCGAACGCGGTGGTTTCGTCCGAAGCGGTCCGCGCGTACGAGACAGCCGAGCTTTTCTGCGAAGCCTTTGGGAAAGTGAAACCCGCCAAGTCGCCGCTTTTGAACCCGGGAAGCGGTTTCAAGGAGTTCCGGAAGCTGGTCGCGGAAATAGGTGGAAAACCCGAGTTGATCGCAATTTTTGGCCACGAGCCCGATTTTTCGTGCATTCTGGGCCAGATAATCGGCGACGGCGGGTTGCGAATCGACGTAAAGAAGGCATCTTGTATCGAGGTGGACATCAACAGCATCTGCAAGGGCGAGCTGAAGCTCTTGCTGACGCCAAAGGCGGTTGCAAAGTTGTGCAAGTGAACAAAAACAACGTAGATCTCATTTGTGACATCGGGGAGCTTGCCGGCCTCTTCGAACGCACGCAGAGCCTGCCCGATTTTCTGCAGAAAGTGGTCAGCATCATTGCCTACCACATGAAAGCCGCCGTTTGCTCGGTGTACCTGTTCGACGATAAGACGCAGGAAGTCGTCTTGAGCGCAACGCAGGGCCTGAATCCGGAATTCGTCGGAAAGGCGCGGCTCAAACTCGGCGAAGGCATTGTGGGTCAGGCGCTCGCGGAGTTCCGCCCGATCCGAGAAGCCAAGGGAGCGCAGAATCCGCACTTCAAGCTGATCCCAGGCCTGCGCGAGGAGCAGTACAACGCGTTTCTGGCCGTTCCCCTCTTGAGAGGCCTCACGCGCGTGGGCGTGATCTCCGTCCAGGATCCGGTCGCCAATTACTTCGGCGAAAACGACGAAAAAGCCCTTCGCGCGATCGCCGCACAGCTCGCCAGCACCATCGAAAACGCGAAACTGCTGATGAGCCTGCACAGCATGCAGGCGGAAGCCGCGGAAAAGCCAAAAGCCGTTGATGCGGACCTCAAATTCATCAAGGGCATTGTGGCCGCGGGCGGCTTGGCCTACGGGCGCGCCGCGATCATGGGCCAGCTGGATATCGACGAATTCGCGCACGCCAAGACGTCGCACACGCTGGCCGATTTCGAGCGCGCGCTGGCCAAGACAGAGAACCAGCTCGAAGAACTGCAGACGCAGATGGCCGAGCGCATGGCCGATGTCGCATCGCTGATATTCAACGCCCACCTGCTCATGCTGAAGGATCATGAGTTCTCCGGCATGATGAAGAGGCGTATCGAAGCGGGTACGGCCCCGGCCGCGGCGATCATCGAAGTGGTGAATCAGTATGTAAACCTTTTCGCGAAAAGCCCGAGCCCCATGCTCCGCGAAAAGACGCAGGACGTGAAGGATCTCGGCCACCGCATTCTCCACAATCTCTTCGAGCGGGACGTCGGAACAGCCGATTACAAAGGCCACGTGGTCGTTTCGAACAACCTCCTGCCGTCGGATATCGTGAAGCTGGTCGCGCAACACGCCGCCGGTCTTGTTCTCGGCGGCGGCGGCGCGACATCGCACGGCGCGATTCTGGCCCGCTCCCTGCAGCTGCCCATGATCGTCGTGCGCGATCTTCGGATTCTCTCCGTCCCCGAAAACACGATGATTCTCATGGACGCGGACCAAGGGAACGTATTCGTGAACCCAGGGCCGGAGGTTGTCAGGAATTACGAGAGCCTGAAAGAGGCCCGCCGGCGCGCCGAGGAGCTCGAGGCGCATGTCCAGCCCACCACATCGACGCGCGACGGCACGCGCGTGCGCCTGCTGGCGAACATCAACCTGCTCAGCGATCTCAAAGTTGCGAAGCGGCTCAAGGCGGAAGGCGTTGGCCTGTACCGCAGCGAGCTGCCGTTCATCGTGCGCAACGACTTCCCGTCGGAAGAGGAGCAATACCGCATCTACAGGACGCTCATCGACGAAATGACGGGAAAAGAGGTCGTTTTCCGAACCTTGGACATCGGCGGCGACAAGATGCTGTCGTACTTCCCGAGCGTGAACGAGGCGAATCCGTTCCTGGGTCTGCGCGCGATCCGCTTCTCCCTGCGCCACAAGGACATCTTCTCGCAGCAGCTGCGCGCGCTTCTGCGCGCGGGCGCCGGCACGCATATGCGCATCATGTTCCCGCTGGTGTCGTCCGCCGACGATTTCGTGCAGGCGAAGGACGTGGTGGGCGAGTGCTGCCACACGCTGCGCGCGGAAAACGTGCCACATTGCGCGGAGCCGGAACTCGGCGTCATGGTCGAACTGCCGTCCGCGGTTGAAATTGCCGAGGAATTGGCGCAGGAAGCGGACTTCATGTGCATCGGCAGCAACGACCTGGTTCAGTACATCCTGGCCGTGGACCGCACGAACGAGCAGATTGCCGACCTGTACGTCCCCTACCATCCCGCGGTCCTGCGCTCGCTGAAGCGGATTGCCGCGGCGGCCGAGAAAAACGGCGTCGATCTTTCCATCTGCGGCGACATGTCTTCCGACAGCCGGATGATTCCCTTCCTTCTCGGGATCGGCATCCGCGCGCTGAGCATGGATTCCATGAAGCTTCCGAAGGTTCAGAAGCGAATCGGCGAATTGAGCATCGCGGAATCGAAGGAAACCGCGGCCGCCCTGCTGAAAATGAGCCGGGTGAAGGAAATTGAGTCGTATTTGCAGAAGGGATAGCGATAATTCCCTCGGCGGGAACGTCTTATGGTCCATCAGAAAGAGCTCCAGCTCCAGACCAAGGGCCACGGCGACCTGAAGGACATCACTTCCGACATCCAACGCATTGTCTCCGGTTCCGGTGTTCAGCGCGGCATCGTGGATGTTTTCAATGTCGGCAGCACCGCCGCCGTCGGGACCATCGAAGTCGAGCCCGGCCTTGAGAAGGACCTTCCGCAGATGCTGAATCGCCTCATTCCGCCCGGCCGCAACTACGGTCACGAAGCCGCCTGGCATGACGGCAACGCCCACTCGCACCTGCAGGCCAGCCTCATGGGGCCGTCGCTCACGGTGCCGGTCCAGGACGGCCTGCTGGTTCTCGGGACCTGGCAACAAATCTTCCACCTCGAATGCGATGTCCGCGAGCGCCAGCGCCAGCTCATGGTGACGGTGATCGGGGATTGAAGATCAACCGGCTCGGCAGGGACGCCTCGCCCTACCTTTCGTTGGTAGGGCGAAGCCTCCGGCTGAGCCGGTTCAGTTGATGTGAAGTTGACATCACTCCTTTCGCGTCCTACTCTCCAACCCGGTTCTTTGGTAAGTGATCTTGTTTGTGGGGAGACCAACGGAAGTCCGTGCAATTCGGACGCGGTCGCGCCGCTGTAATCGGCTACGAACCCTCGAAAGCCACTGTTCAATCGAACGGGAAGGCGAGGAAGTAGGCTCAAAGCCGTAAGCCAGAAGACGTGTTTTCCTGCTCGAGCTCACCGGCTCTTTCGCGATGGAAGAGATGGGGCGGGTCGCCGTTCGGCCTTCACATTTCTTTCGGGAAAGGTGAAGGCTTTTTTGTTGCCGCCTTTCTGCTTCGCGCAAGAGCGCCGAAACAATCGCTCCCGCGCAAGGAGCAGAAAGGGAAAATGTTCCGCTCAGTCAGTCGTTGGTTGGTCGTGGCCGCCGCGCTCTCGCTCTCGCCCGCATCGCGCGCGTCGTGGATCCAGTTCAATCTTCCGAACCTCACGTTCCCGTACGGCGGCACCTCGCTCGCCCATCTCCCGGACGGCCGCTACCTGTTCGGCGAATGCGGCAACATGTATCTCCAGGATTCGTGGAACGGCGCGGCCTACTCGGCGTTTTCCGGCGAGCCGTCTTTTGTCGATCCGTCCTTCATCGCGATCCTGGACGACTCGCTCGGCGTGATCGGCGCGGGCGGGGCCGGCTACAGCGAGTTCTACTCGTTCGATCCCGACAACATCGCGTCCGTTTTTTCCAACGTCGGCACGAATTATAACTTCCACGGCGCCCTGCGCGACTCCGGCAGCCTGTACGTAAACGGCGCGTCGTGGACCCAGCCCACGAACGCCGTCTATTACACGACGATCGGCGGCGGCACCAACAGGCTCGTGATCGACAACGTCTCGCTCTACAGCGCGGGCATGGCGCTGGACCTCGCGGGGAATCTTTACGTCGCCGACAACGACGACGGCGCCGTCTACAAGTTCACGGCGCTCCAGCTCGACGCCGCGATCACCGGCGCGCCGCTGACGCTCGCGAGCGGTGAGTTCGTGCACGACTTCGGCGACGGCGGAAATGTCGGTTCGCTCGCGGTCGACGGCCTCGGCCGCGTCTGGACCGCCGGCTGGAACCAGGAAGGGCTGAAAGTCTACAACCCGTCGCTCGACCAGGAGTTCACGTACGTTCCCGGGCTCAGCAACGCGAACTACAAGGTGACGACGTTCGCGCGCGGCGGGACGAACTACATCGCGTATCTTAACCAAGCCGACCCCGGCCATTCCGGCACGGCGCAGACGTACGGCTTCGACGCGATCGAACTCTACGCCATTCCCGAGCCGGGGACATTCAGCTTGCTCGTGCTCGCGGGAAGCAGTTTTGGCGCGCTGTACATCATGCGGAAACTCAGGAGCCATGGATGGAGCTCACACGATCCATCATAACGTGGCTGGTGTTGGGTGCCACGGCGGTCGCGGGCCCGTACTCGGATGAGTACGGCGGCCTGCACCACGCCACCGGCGCGTGCTTCCGCGGCTGGATCACGGGCGTCGTGGATTACACGCAGCCGGACCCGCTGAGCGGTGGATATGCGCGGAATGACGCGGGGCAAGTCTGTGCGATCAGCAATGCCGTTATGGGTTGTCCCGGCGCGTTCCATGAGGGCGCGACCATGCAGCACGTGTTCTCGCTGGGCAATGGCGGATCGGTTGTCCTGAAGTTCGATGACGGGATTGAAGACGGACCGGGAGCGGATTTCGCCGTCTTCGAAAATGGGTTCACGGACTACACGGATTTCACGGGCACCTCGCGTGACGCCGCGACCAACAGTTTCAGCTTCGCCGAATTGGTCTTCGTTGAAGTGGCAACCTGGACGTCTGCGTGGGCGCGATTTCCAACCGTGTGTCTGAACACAACGGTTCTCTTTTCCCTCAACAACGTGAGCGAGGACCGTTTTGCCAGCCAGGACGTTTCGTTCCTTGATGGCTTTGCCGGCAAGCATCGGATCGAGTATGGCACTCCGTTCGATCTCTCCGTGCTCGCGAACGATCCGGCGGTGCTGAGCGGAGCCGTCGATCTTCGATGCATTCGGTATGTCCGGTTGACGGATGTGATCGGCAGCGGCAGCACAACGGACTCCGCGGGCCGGGCGATCTACGACCCGTACTACAACTTCTCGTCGGGCTATCCGAATCCGGCGTATGCGGCGTCCACCGACGGATTCGATCTGCGTGGCGTGGGCGTGATTCGCTCCATAAGCGCGAAGGTGGATCCGACGCCGCAGGGAATGAGTGTATCGTGGTTCGCGCAGAGCAACAGGACGTATCAAGTGCAATGGTCGTCGCTGACGAGCCCGGACTGGAACGACTTCGGCGATCCGATCGAGGGCGCCGACGCGATGCAGTCCGTTGTGGATTCCGTAGGAACGACCATGAGGGCTTATCGGGTGATGGAAAACCGGGATGGAGGGAATTGAGATGAAAAGTTCCGAACATTGGAAAAAACTGGCGCGATTTTTCCAAACCTTGGAAAACCCACCCCGCCTTCGGCACCCCTCCGAAGGAGGGGATGCAAACAAGGTCCCCGCCATGGAGGGGACAGAAGGGGTGGGTAATTCAGCCTTCACGCTCATCGAGCTTCTGACCGTCATCGGCATCATCGGAATCCTCGCGGCCATTCTGTTCCCGGTCCTCGGCACGGCGCGCGCGTCCGCGGACCAGGCGAAATGCACGAGCAATCTGCGGCAGCTTCAATGCGCCAACGTTCTGTACGCGAGCGACAAAGGCTATTACGTGGCCGCCGCGGAGGACATCTGCGACAGCTCCAATCGAAAGCGATGGCATGGCGAGCGTTCAGCGCAGAAGGAGCCATTTGACGGCCAGAAGAGTCCGCTGTTGCCCTATCTGGGTGACGCAAAAGAGATCAAAATGTGTCCCGCGTTTCGCCGATATTCTGACGACAGCGCGATCGCGTTTGAAAACGGCTGCGGAGGATATGGCTATAACGATCGCGGTGTGGGATCGCGCGCGTACCAAGTTGGATACAATCCGGGCGGTGTGGCGCGAGGAATGGCGCCGAGCGCCATCCGCGAGCCGGCTCAGACGGTCATGTTCTGCGATGCGGCGTACCCGAAAAGCGTTAAAGGGAGTCGTTACGTGATCGAGTATTCTTTCGCCGAGGCATACAAGCAGATAGCGGACAACGGCCCGCGAGAAACAGATGTCGCGGATCCCTCGATCCATTTCCGCCACAACGGCAGGGCGAACGTGGTCTGGTGCGACGGCCACGTGTCGCGTGAAGCGATGACCCGCAGCAAGGGCAAGGCGTTCGAGGATCAGAACATCGGCTGGTTCGGCCCGCAGGACAACACGCTGTTCGATCCGTTCTGAAGCAGTCCAAAGCCCAAGGTCTAAAGTCCAAAGTCTCCATGGCTGACTTTGGACCTTGGACTTGCTTAAATCCCGCCCATGCGCGTGACGATCGATATCCAGGCAGCGATTGCCCAGCGGGCCGGCGTGGGCCGCTATACGAAGTCGTTGGTCGAGCATCTCGGCGCGTTTTCCGGGTCCGACGAGCTGCGGCTCTTCTACTTCGATTTCCAGCGCAAAGGGGTTCCCTTCCCCGTCCCGGGCGCGCTTCAGCATGCGGTCCGCTGGTGCCCCGGCCGCATCGTTCAGAAGTCGTGGAAGTCCATCAACTGGCCGCCGTACAACTGGTTCGCGGGCGCGTCCGACGTGTACCATTTTCCGAACTTCATCCGGCCGCCGCTGTCGCGCGGCAAGTCCGTGGTGACGATCCACGACATCGCGTTCATCCGCTACCCGCAGACGCTCGAGCCGCGCAACCTCGCGTACCTCACGGCGCAGATCAAGCAGACCGTGCAGAACAGCGATTGCATCATCGCGGTTTCGGAATTCACCGCGCGCGAAATCCACGAGCTGCTGAACGTCCCGCGCGACCGCATCGTCGCGATCCACGAAGGTTTGCCCGACGGCTTCGCGCGCCCGGCTAAACCCGAGGTCGACGAAGCCCGCCGCGCGCTCCGGCTGGAACGTCCGTACCTGCTGACGGTCGGCACGATGGAGCCGCGCAAGAACCTGGCGTTCCTCGTGGAGGCGTTCGAGAAGCTGGCCGATTTCGACGGAGACCTCGTGATCGCGGGCATGTACGGCTGGAAGTACGAGCCGATCCTGAAGAAGATCATCCACTCGCCGCGCGCGAACCGGATCCGGCACCTCGAGTACGTGGACGAGCGCTACCTGCCGGCCCTCTACGCGGGCGCGGAGCTGTTCGTGTTCCCCTCGCTCTACGAGGGCTTCGGCTTCCCGCCGCTCGAGGCGATGGCGTGCGGCACGCCGGTGCTGTCGTCGACCGGCGGCTCGCTGCCGGAAGTTCTAAAAGATGCCGCCGAGTTTGTTCCGGAGTACCACAGCGACGCGTGGGCCGCGAAGATCCAGATGTTGTTGACGGACAAAGCGCGAAGGACTGAGTTGATCCTGAAAGGCGCGGAACTGGTGAAGACGTATTCGTGGGACGAGACGGCGAAGAAGACGTGGGAAGTGTATCGGGAATTATGAAAATCGGAATCGATGCCCGCTGGATATTCCCGCACATCTCGGGGATCGGGACGTACACTCAGGAGCTGATCCGCGGCCTCGCGCAGATCGACCGGCAGAACGAGTACATCCTCTTCTTCGACGACAAGCGGCGCATGCAGAAGATCGCCGAGCACGTCCAGCTCGACCGCGCGCCGAATTTCAAAACGCATCTTTTGTCGTTCGGCGTGTTCTCCCCCATCGGCCAGCTCGCCATGCCGAAGCTGATCCGCCGGCTCGGGCTCGACGTGTTTCACTCGCCGAACTACATGATTCCGCTGCCGGCGTTCCCGCGCCGCCGCCGCGGCCGCACGCGCTGCGTCGTGACCATCCACGATCTCATTCCCCTGATCTTCCCGCAGTTCACGCCGCGCGCGCTCAAGACGCGGCTCTTCCCGATCTACAGGCGCCTGATGACCGAGGTGGGAGCGCGGGCCGACACGATTCTCACCGTCAGCGAGTCGTCGCGCCGCGACGTGATCGAGCATCTCGGAATTTCCACCGAAAGGCACGGCGACGTGATTGCGGTGCCCAACGGCGTGGCGCCCGAGTACCTGCCGGCCGAAAAAAAGCACGGCGCTGAAAAACTGGTTCTTTACGTCGGCCGGTTTGATCCGTACAAGAACGTGCCCGCGCTGATCGATGCGTTTGCGAAAGTGCGCGAGCGGTGCAAGGAACCCGTGCGCCTGCGCATCGTCGGCCCGGCGGACCCGCGTTATCCTGAGGCGGCGGCGCGCGCGCAAGCGCTGGGGCTCGATCCGTTCATCACGTGGGACGGCTACACGTCCGACGAGGGACTGGTGAAGGCGTATCAGAACGCGGACGTGTTCGTGCTGCTCTCGCTCTACGAAGGGTTCGGTCTCACGGTCCTCGAGGCGATGGCGTGCGGCACGCCGGTGGTGTGCAGCATCCGCAGCTCGTTGCCCGAGGTTGCGGGCGCGGCGGCGCTGATGGTGGACCCAACCGATCCGAACCAGGCGGCGGACGCGATCGTGCGCGTGCTGGATGACGCGAAGCTGTCTGCCGACCTGCGCGAGAAAGGCGTGCGGCAGGCGGCGAAGTTCACGTGGACGCGGACCGCGACGATGACATTGAAGGCGTACGAGCAGGCCGTGGCGCTGAAATGAGCGTGAAGTATCCAGAGAGTTGGTCGAAGCTGAAGGCCGTGCTCTCGCACGACTGGCTGACCGGCATGCGCGGCGGCGAGCGCGTGCTGGAGTTGCTCGCGGACGGGTTCCCGGCCGCGCCGATATTCACGCTGATCCACAACCGCGCGGCGATCTCGGAAGGAATCAACCGGCATCCCATCAAGACCTCGTGGCTCCGGCACGCGCCCGGCGTCATGAAGTGGTATCGCTACTACCTGCCGCTGTACACCGCCGCGGTCGAGTCGCTGAAGGCGCCGCCGGCCGACCTGCTGATCAGCACCAGCCACTGCGTCGCCAAGGGTGTCACGCTTCGCCCGGGCACGAAGCACCTGTGCTACTGCTTCACGCCGATGCGGTACGCGTGGCTGTTCTACGCCGAGTACTTCGGCGGAAACCCGCTGAAGAAGGGCGTGCTCAAGCCGCTGCTCGGTTCGCTTCGAGACTGGGACAAGCGTTCCGCCGCGCGCGTCCACACGTTCGTCACTCTCAGCCGTCACGTGCAGGCGCGCATCAAGGAATTTTACGGCCGCGACGCCGATGTCGTGTATCCGCCCGTGAGCGTGGATTTCTACACGCCGGGTCAGGCTGAGCATCGCGGCTTCGACCTGATCGTCTCCGCACTCGTCCCGTACAAGCGGCTCGACCTGGCGATCCGCGTGTACAACCGCCTCGGCTACCCGCTGAAAGTGGTCGGCACCGGGACGGAGTACAAGACGCTGAAGAGCATTGCGGGACCGAACATCGAGTTCCTCGGCTGGCAATCCGACGAAGCCAACCGGGAACTGTATCGGAGCTGCCGGTGCCTGATCTTCCCGGGCGAAGAGGACTTCGGAATTGTGCCCGTCGAGGCGCAGGCCTGCGGTCGGCCGGTCGTCGCTTTCGGCAGGGGCGGCCTGCTCGAAACCGTGGTCGAAAACGTCACCGGCGTGTTTTTCCGGGAGCAGACCGAGGAAGCGATGCTCGCGGCCATCGAAACCTGTGCCGGCAGGAAGTGGGACGCGTCTGCGATCAGAAAAAACGCAGAAAGCTTTGCGCCACAAGTGTTTATAGATGGAATGGACCGCGCGATCACGAAGTGTCTCGGTTAAACCGCTCGCCCGACGGGCTTCCGGTTCCAAGTTTCCAGTTTCAAGTTTCGGCCCGAGATTGACAAACCGCGCTAATCTTCTTACTTTCTGCACCCTTGTTCACATTGTGAGGGAGCTTATGGACGCATATGCCGTAGTTGAAACTAACGGAAAACAGTACCTAGTCAAGAAAAGTTCTGTCCTGGAAGTCGAATTGCTTGGCGCGGAAGCCGGCAAGAAGGTCAAACTTTCCCGTGTGTTGGCTGTATCCGATGGCAAGGACCTGACGATCGGCACGCCGGAGGTCAAGGGCGCGGCGGTGACGGCCGAAGTGGTCGCGAACATCCGCGGTCCGAAATTGATTTCGTTCAAGAAGAAGCGCCGCAAGGGCTTCCACAAGAAGATCGGCCATCGCCAGCCGCTGGCCCAGATCAAGGTCGAGAGTCTGTAATCAGCAGCAGCGGGGAGGACGTACCATGGCACATAAGAAAGCAGGCGGTAGTTCAAGAAACGGTCGCGACAGCAACGGCCAACGGCGCGGCGTCAAAGTATACGGCGGCCAGACCGTCACGGCGGGAAGCATCATCGTCCGTCAGACCGGCTCCAAGCATGTCGCCGGCGAGAACGTGAAGATGGCGCGCGACAGCAGCCTCTTCGCCCTGAAGGACGGGGTCGTCCAGTTCGACCGCAACGGCAAGCGGGTCAACGTGCGGGCGCTCGCGACGGCGTAACCGGACATCCATAGAACTTGAGCAGGGCGGGCCCCGCGGCCCGCCCTGTTTTGTTTGTGACGCCTGTCAGGTAGGGCGAGGCGTCCCGCCGAGCCGCAGGATTAACCCCGCGGCTCAGCCGGAGGCTTCGCCCTACCGGTTTGTGTTTCGGTTATTCGGCATTCGTGTTAATTAGTGTGCATTCGTGGTTTGATTTATGAAGGGCCTCACATTTGTTGATCGCTGCAGGATCCAGGTCTTCGCCGGGAACGGCGGGGACGGCTGCTCGTCGTTCCGCCGCGAGAAGTTCATTCCGAAGGGCGGGCCCGACGGCGGCGACGGCGGCAACGGCGGCAGCGTGTACGTCCGCGCGAGCAAGGACACCGATTCGCTGCTGAATCTCTACTACCAGCCGCAGAGGCGGGCCGAGCACGGCGAAAAAGGCCAGGGGAAGCAGTGCTACGGCCGCGGCGGCAAGGATCTTTACATTGACGTGCCGTGCGGCACGGAAGTCCGGCTCGAGGAGTCCGGCGAGCTGCTCGGCGAGGTGATCAAGCCGGACGACGTGCTGCTTGTCGCGAAGGGCGGGATCGGCGGCAAGGGCAACATGCATTTCGTCACGTCGTCGTACCAGGCGCCGCGCGAGTTCACTCACGGCACGAAGGGCGAGGTCAAGAATCTGCTGATCGAGCTGAAGACGGTCGCAGACGTCGGCCTCGTCGGATACCCGAACGCGGGGAAATCCACGCTGCTTGCCGCGATCAGCCCGGCCAAGCCGAAGATCGCGTCCTATCCGTTCACGACCCTCCACCCGATCATCGGCACGGTGGCGTATGAGGACTACGGCCACATGAAGATCGCGGACATTCCCGGGCTGATCGACGGCGCGCACAAGGGCGTCGGCCTCGGGCACGACTTCCTGCGCCACATCGAGCGGACGAAGTTTCTTCTGTTCGTCATAGACATGGCGGGGGTGGACGGGCGCAACCCGACCGAGGATTACCGGAACCTCCGCAAGGAGCTGAAGCTGTACAGCCCGGAGCTTGCCCACAGGCCGCACATGATCGTGGCGAACAAGATGGATCTCCCGGCGTCCACCGAGAACGTGAAGGAGTTCAAGCGCCGCGTGCGCATCAAGCCGTTTGAAATGTCCGCCGGCGAGGGCATGGGGGTCGACGAACTGCGCCTGCTTTTGCGCGAGAAGATCAAGGAGGGTCACCGATGAGCTCGAAACTGCTCGACGATCTGCTGGCCGATATCAAGGGCGCGATGAAGAATCGCGAGACCGACAAGCTGACGGCGCTTCGCACGCTGCACGCGCAGATCAAGGATGCGACCACGAACGCCGGCAAGGAAGTGTCGGACGGCGAAGTTGCGGTTATCGTCGCCAAGGCGATCAAGCAGCGGCTGGATGCCGCGGAGCAGTACAAGCAGGGCGCGCGGCAGGACCTCGTGGACAAGGAGCTGATGGAGGCGGAGCTGTTCAAGAAGTACCAGCCGCAGCAGCTGGGCCAGGCCGAGATCGAGGACTTGGTTCGCAAGGCCATCGCCGAAACCGGCGCCAGCGGGAAGAAGGAGATGGGCAAGGTGATGGCCGTCCTGATGCCGCAGGTCAAGGGACGCGCCGACGGAAAGCTCGTGAACCAGGTGGTGCAGGCGCTGCTGGGAAACTAAACCAACCCACCCCGCCCTGCGGGCACCCCTCCGGAGGAGGGGAACGAACAGGAATCCCCTCCCAGGGAGGGGTGGCGAAGCCGGGGTGGGTTTGTCACCCGAACGTCGAGCCGTTGTGTCCCCAGTTGCCCGCCGCGACGTCCGCGAAATTCACGTACACGCGGCTCGCGGGAATTCCCAGCGTCTTGTTCAGCAGGACGCAGAGATTCTGCGAGATGGCGCGGTTCACGCTCCCGTTCAGCCCGCCGATGCTTCGGACGTCGGCGAAGGCGGCCGGCCCGTCCTTTCCGGACATCAGGATCGGCCCCTCCTCCACGGCGACCATGACGTACTGCTCCGGCTTGCCGATCGCCTGCGCGATGAGCTTCGACGCGCCCGCCAGAATTTCGGCGCGTTTGGCCTGGGGAACGGTGATGTTGACCTGGAGTTTGAGAAGCGGCATGGCTGGTCCTCCGCGGTTTGAATTGGGCTGGTGGGCGATACTGGGCTCGAACCAGTGACCTCTGCCATGTGAGGGCAGCGCTCTGACCAACTGAGCTAATCGCCCATGAGCTTGAGACTGCCTACAGCATCGGGTGCCGAGTTTCAAGTTTCAAGTTGCGGCGGGCTGCGTCAGGGGGTGTTTGCCTCTGCACCGGCCTGCTGCGTCTGCTGGGTCGTCATGCCGCCGGCGATTTCAAGCAGGGTCTTCTCGACGTTCAGCGTCTTCATTTTCCCGAACGACCAGAAAAGGAGATCGATCTTCCGCGGCTTGGCGAACGGCTTGTCGATCACGAACGTCGACGGGTAGGTCCGCAGACCGTACTTCGCGGCGACGGCGCCCTCGTCCTTTCCGTGCTCGGGGTTGACGCGCAGCTTGACGATTCCGGCGGTTTCCTTTTTGAAATCGGACGTGCTGAGCAACTCCTTCCAGAGATGCTGGCACGCCTCGTTCCAATCCGCGTAGAAGAAGATCAGCATCTGGTTGTCGAACTTGCTCTGAAGAGCCATCGCCTGCTTGTGCCCCTCGGCATCCTCCAGCCACTCGCGCTCGTTGTACGCCGACCCGGGGATCTGGATTCCCGGAGCCGGCGCGGCACTGTCCGCCGTTCCGGCGTTCTGGATGTCCTCGGGCCGGCACAGCGCCTCGATCAGGCGGCCCGTCGGCGACTGGAACCGTACGCGCACGAGGCCGTTGATTTTCTGGTCCGTGACGTGGAGCCGCCCACCTTTCGTAAACAATCCGCGCTGGTCGTGCGGAGGATTCAGCGAGTATGCCGGCACGTCGCGCAGCGCGACGAGGTTGGTTTCCGCGCCGGCCATCGTACAGGACAACAACACCCCCAGGACAAACCACCAGCGTTTCATGCACCCCCCGGATTGGAATTTCAGGACATGAAAGCTACCGCGAAACGGCGCATAAGAGAATTTCTTTTCGCGATTCTTGCGGTATCATGGATAGGGGTGCATTCGAACCTGTCAGGGCGTCGTGCGGACCGCGAGAAGCGGTCGGTCGAGTGCATGATCCGGATCTACTGCCGGAACGTGCACGGGATGCGCGCACAGAACTGCATCGACTGCCAGGACATGCTGAAGTACTCGCTCGAGCGCCTGGAGAAATGCAGGCTCATGCCCGACAAGCCGACCTGCCAGCGCTGCCCGGTGCATTGCTACAGCCCCGCGATGCGGCACCGCATCCGCGCCGTGATGCGGTACTCCGGCCCGCGGATGTTCTTTCGCCATCCGTGGCTCGCCTTGTGCCACGTCTTCGACGCATTCGTTCGTCCGTGAGACGGCTGAAGCCGTTGATCGCCGATCATCTTCGCCGGATCAGGATTGCATTGTACGCGGTTTTCCATACGATGCCCAACTTCACGGGGCCCGCGGTGGGCCCGTAAAACCAGAAAAGGAGTATTCAGAAATGGGCAAGTCGTTGACGAAGAGCCAGGTTGTTTCCGGCGTCGCGGAGAAGGCGGAGATCACCAAGAAGCAGGCCGCCGCCGCGGTGGAAGCCCTGGTCGCCATGGCGTACAAGGGAGCGAAGGATGCCTTCACGATTCCCGGGCTCGGGAAGATCGTGCTGGTGAATCGCAAGGCCCGCATGGGCCGCAACCCGGCCACGGGCGAAGTGATCAAGATCGCGGCCAAGCGCGTTGTGAAGTTCCGCGTCGCCAAGGCGGCGAAGGACGCGATTCTCGGCAAGAAGTAAGATCCGCTTGATGGGTGGAACGCGCCGCGGCACCGCCGCGGCGCGTTTCTTGTATCCAACCCCCCGCGCCCTCACATCTCCGACATGTACTTCGCGCCGCAGCGGCGGCAGACCGGCAGGGGTTGTGCCCGGCGGTAGCGCCGGAACCTCGCCGCCCGCTCGTTGTTCCAGAGGGCTTCGATCGTTGCCTCGCGCGCGTTGCCGATCGAGTAGTCCGGGAAATCGATGCAGAAGTTCGCCTCGCCGCTCGGCTGGATATCGAGAAGCTTCTCGCAGTTCCGGCAGCGCTGGAGCCCGGCGGGCGTGACGGCGTCCCCGAACCACGCCTTGTACTCGTCCTCGGTGAAAGGCATGTACGGGAAGCTGGTGATGCCGTTGAGGGCGGCCTGGTACTTCCTGTACTGCTCCATGAACTCCTTGAAATCCACCCCCGAGGCGTCGTGGTGAAAGCCGCACCATGAAAACGCGGGACAGCCCAGCTCCTCCTTCAGCACCCGTTCGTACTCCCGCCCCGCGTCGTCCGGGACGTAGTAGTACGGCACGATCGCGATGGTCTTGATCGAGAGGCTGCGGGCGACGTCGGGCATCGCGCCCAGGCCCTTCACCGAGTAGGGGCTGATGACGAAGCAGATGGACTTGCTGATCTCGATCCCGGCGCGCTTCTCCAGTTCGTTCAGCCGGGCGACGCCCTCGCGGATTTTCCGGAAGCATCCTTTCACGCCGCGCACTTCGTCATGGATTTCCTCGGGGCCGTCCACCGAGATCGTGAGGTGGATCTTGCCGAGGCGGACGATATCGGCGGCGTATTTCTCCAGCTGCGTTCCGTTCGTGTCCATCGGCACGAACAGCCCGCGCCCCGTGATGTGCTCGAGAAGTTCGATGATGTGGGGATACAGAAACGGCTCGCCGCCGCGGAGAAGCACGCTGCCGACGCCGTGGTCGGCCAGTTCGTCGGCCAGCCGCTTCCAGTCCGCGAGCTGCATCGTCTGCCGCGGCGCGCTCTCCCCCTCCCGCATGTACCCCTCCTCGCTCCACTGGCCGCACATTTTGCAGCGCAGATTACACGCGTTGGTCAGGGTGAAGGAGACGCTTTGAGGGAAGCCCATGCGGGAGACTCCATTGCGAATTGTTGTCAGGATGGATTCGGATTCGCGGGCGGTTCTTCTTTCGGATCCGGGGCCGCGGCGATCCCCAACTGCCGCTTCAGCTGCTCCAGCTCTGCGCGGATCGCCGCGACCTCGTTCGCGAGGGCGGCCAACCGATCGTTCTCGGCGGCGGGGGCCGGCGCGGGCGCCGGTGCGGCCGCAGGTTGCGCGCCCTCCACCGGTCCGCTCAAAAGATGGGCGTAGCGGCTTGAACTCTGGCCGGGCTGGCGGGGCAGCTTGACTACGAACGGGCCGCCGGGCCGTGTCACAAGCTCCTGCAGGACAGCTTCCACTTCGGACGGGCTTGTGAATTCGCACATGCGCCCGGCCCGCGAGCGCAACTCCCCCGGGGTTTGGGGTCCGCGGAGGAGGAGAAGGCAAAGGACGGAGAATTCCTGGGGCGTGAACGTGAAGTGCTTCTCGACCTGGTGCGCGAATTTCGGCGTGCGTCCGCCGGCCGTGTGGCTCAGGAATACGAGGTTCTTCAACCGCAGGGAATCAACGGCTGTTTCCACCGCCGCCGGGTCCAGGTGCATCTCGGGATCGCGGTTGCTCTTCTGGTTGCAGGCGGCGACCAGCGCATTGAGCGTGAGCGGATAATACTCCGGCGTGGTCCGTTCCTTTTCGATCAGGCAGCCGAGCACGCGCGCTTCGATGAGGTCGAGGACGAAGTCCATGGACCCAATATAACCCCGAAAACGGAAAGCGGAACTACGAAACGCGCGAAATGCGCGAAAGCGAAGATGCAAAGATGCGCAGAGAAGGCTTCGCCCTCAAAGAAGCGCTCCGCTAGTCGTTTCTGATGATCGCTGATTCCGCTTTCGCGTGTTTCGTAGTTCCCTCTCCTGTTGGCTCGTTTATGTGCTATGTTCTTTGGCAACACGGGAGGGCAGAAGATGAGAAAGACACAGGTGACGGCGTATCTTCCGAACAAGGTCGGGGCGCTGGCGGCAGCAACCAAGGCGCTCGCCGCCGCGAAGGTGAACATCGAGGGAATTTCCGTGGTCGAAACCTCGGACACCGGGGAAGTCCGCATGCTGGTCAGCGATGCGGCCAAGGCGCAGAAGGCGCTGGCGCGGGCAGGGATCGGATACTCCCATCAGGCAGTCGAGGTTGTACTCCTAAAGGACAAACCCGGCTCGCTCGCCGCGTTCGCGGCGAAACTCGCGAAGGCGGGCGTGGATATCCACTACGTTTACGGCAGCACCTGCAACTGCGACGAAGGTTGCGCCTGCCGGATCGTGGTCGGCGCGTCGGACTTGAACAAGGTGAAGAGAGTCGCGCGGTAGGTGAAGAGAAAAGCAGTCTAAAGTCGAAGGTCCAAAGGCCAAAGTGCCTGTTCTCCGTCTTTGGACTTTGGACCTTGGACTTCTTCCCTCAATCTTCCCATTCAATCATGAACGAGTTGTTGCCGGTGGGAACGTCGTCCGCCGTCCATCGCCCGCTGAAGATCTTCGGCCCGCGCTTGCGCTCGTGCTGGGGATCCATGTAGTTGTTGAAAACGAACGGCTCCCCCGTGACCCACTCGTGCCCGCGCTCCGATGTGTACAGCCCCATCCAGAACCATGAACCGTTCGGGAAAACGGATGCGAGAAAGTCGTTCTCCTCTTTCGATGTAATGGTCAGGAGATGCCCGCCCAGTTTCTCGCAGAAGGCTTTCGCCTCCGTCCATGTCAGGAACATGGGGATGAAAAGGTAATGGTGGCCGTTGTACTTCAGGGCCAGCTTCCGGAGCGCGGATGTGTTCGAATCGCGAATCGCCAGCAGAGTGTCGGCGAGGCGCGCATGCGCCGGGTTCTTGATGCGCGCGACCCACTCGTTCCTCATCCTCTTCAATTCAGCCGTGGAGATCGAATCGGATGCGTAGCGGAAATCGTCCGGAGGGTTCTCCACAAGCGGTTCGCACGAGGTGATGGGGTTCCGCCCGCAGACGAGAGAGGAAAGGCCCATATCGGCGAGCGGCGCAAGACTCTTGATCCGGTTGGCCTGGCAGCTGAGCATCTTCAGGGGCAATCCCCGAAGCGGTTCCAGGCTCTCGATGCGGTTGTCGCCGCAATGGAGAACGCCGAGCGGCATGCCGGACAACGGCGCGAGGCTGGAGATGCGATTGCCGCTGCAGTTCATGGATACAATGGAGAGCCCGCGCAGCGGCTCCAGGCTTTCGATTTCGTTGGCTGAGCAGTACAGCGCCGCCATGAACTTCTTGTCCGACAGCGGCCCCAGGTCCCGGATCCGGTTGCCCCAGCAGGCAAGGAACGTCAGCGGCATTCCGCGCAGGGCCTCGATATCGGTGATTCGGCCGCCGCCGACATTCAGCAGCGTGATCGGCACATCGCGAAGCGGCTCGAGGCTCTCGATGGGACAGCCCTCGCAAACGAGCGTGTTGAGCGGCATGCCGTGCAGCGGCCCGATATCCGAGATCGGATTTCCAATGCAGTTCAGCGTGGTCAGGGGCATTCCGCGGATCGGCTCCAGGCTCTTGATCCGGTTGTTCGGGCAAATCAGCGCGACAAGCGGGATGTCGGCGATCGGAGTCAGATCCTCGATGCCGCAGTTCTCGATGGCGAGGGTGAACCCGTCGTTGGTTGAGCGGAGATCAAAGCGGGCATGCGGCCAGGCGCGGCTTAGCTTCTTGCGCCATCCCGCGAGGTCGTGCGTCATCTTCTGCCGGCGCTTGATCATCTGTTCCGTGTTCCGCGCCCGCTCGAGCCGCGCGGGCTCGGGGAACGACTCGACGACCTCTTTCACGAGCGCCATGGCCACGTCGTAGTTCCCCTTCAGGCTCTGCCGGTCGGCGATGTCGAGGATGTCGCTCTTCCACGGCGCGCCGAGGGTGCTGATCTTCACGCGGGTAATAATGGACTCGGCCAACCAGCCGAAGATGCCGACGATCGTGCGGTCCGATCCGGACAGCGGATCGGGATCCACCACGTTGAAGATCTCCTTGTCGTCGACGACTACTCGCAGGCGGTTGCCCACGCGCTCGACGCGTATCCGGTAGCTCCTGCCACGTTCGAGGGCGGCGATCTGCTGGCGGGCAATCTGGCGGCCGAGCCGGTCGAGGACGTTAGCCGAGTTGTCGAAGCCGCCCAGCTCGAACTTGTAGCCGGTCAGCGCCAGCTCCTTCGGGGTGGCGTTGCGCACGGCGCTCATGAAGCACCCGATGGAATTCAGGTACACGTTCTCCTCGCGCCCTTCGAACTCGATCCGCACGTCGATCGGGAGGTCCCCCTTGAACGCGAGGACCTGCGGCTCGCCGTGCGACATGTGCAGCTCCCCGTTTTTCACCTCGCACAGGCCGCCGATGACGTCCCAGCGCGCGAGGGGATTCTCGCCCTTGAAATCCTGGTCCACGACGACATGCCAGATGTTCCCGTTCTGGTACGAC
>CAYQYB010000021.1:0-19938 GCA_964421535.1 uncultured Verrucomicrobiota bacterium
GGGGATGGAGGCTTGCCCGCCGGAGGCGGGTTAACGGAAGGAGGAGTGACCGCGGATTGCGCGGATGGGGGATGAACGGAATGAAGCCTGCCCGCGAATCATGCGAATGGACGCGAATGGAAGAACTAAGAACTACGAACAAAGAACCACGAACAACGAACCACCACCAACCTCACCACCCTCTCGCCACCATCACATGCACTCCGAGGGCAATGGTGCAGAGCAGGCCGAATACCAGGTTGAGCTGGGCGGTGGCGCCGTCGAGGGCGATGAAGTCGAGGGGCTGTTTCGGCGTCGCGCGGTTCAGCGCCTTGCGCCAGCGCGCGATGGCCATCGGGACCGCGAGGAGCGTGATGAGAAACGCCGGCGGCATGAAACGCGTCGCGACGTACGCGGCGACGAGCGCGAACGGGCCGAAGACGAGCAGGCCGTAGTACATCAGCGAGCCGCGGTCGCCGAGCATGGACGCCATCGTCCGCACGCGTTTGCCGGTGTCGCCGCCGATATCGCGCCAGTTGTTGGCGTGGACGATGGCGACGACGAGCATGGACATCGGCACGGCCCAGGCGACGGGCAGCCACGACACCGTGCCGGTCTGCACCGTCCACGCGCCGAGCGCGCCGAGGAGGCCGAAGTCGAGGAACACGGCGAGGTCGCCGAGCCCGTGGTACTTCAGCGTGACCGGCGCGCCGGTGTAGAAGACGCCGACCGCGACGCCGATCAGGCCGATCCAGAGCACCGGCAGGCCGACGCGCCACGCGATGTACAGTCCGATCAGCGAGCCGGCGGCGATCATGACGATCGCGCCGCGCAACACCTGCTCCGGCGACAGCAGTCCGCGCACGACGGCGCCGGAAACGGGCGTCGGCTCCACGTCGAGCCCTTTCCGGAAATCGAAGACATCGTTCAGCATGTTCGCGGCGGAGTGGAGGATCATCATCGCGAGCAGGGAGAGGAGGAAGAGGGGGATGTCCAGGTGCGCGCCGCCGACCGCGACGGCCGCGGCGGTACCGAAGATCACGGGCATGGACGACGCCGACAGCGCGAACGGCCGGGTCGAGATCAGCCATTTCCTGAATGTGGGCATGTCATTCATCGGACTCGGAAGGTAGTGCATCGTTGGTAGACTTTCAAGGGATGCGGGGAAGAAGATTCTGAACAAAAGATAACGAAGGTAACGAAGAAGAGTGGAGGGGTGTGAATCCGTCCGGCTCCATCTTTGCAACGTTTCTGCCTTCGTTCCCTTCGTTGCCTTTTGTTCAATTCCCTCTTTTTTTCGTGTCTTTCGTGTGTTTCGTGGTTAATGAATTCCCTGTGAACCTGATTCTGCTCGAGGAGCATGAATTGACGAACGCGGGCGTCGTGGAGCTGCGCGACCGCCGGGCCGAGCATATCCGCAAGGTCCTCCGCCTCGGCCCCGGCGTATCGATCCGCGCGGGAGTGGTCAACGGGCCGCGCGGGCGCGCGAGCATCGTCGAAGTCACCCCCGAGAAGGTCGTCCTGGAGTGCGAGTTCAACGAATCGCCGCCGCCGGCGCCGCGGGTCGACCTGCTGCTGGCCCTTCCGCGTCCGAAGGTGATGCGGCGGCTGTGGGCCCAGCTCGCGGCGATGGGCGTGGGCCGGATCATCCTGACGAACGCGGCGAAGGTGGAGCGCGTGTATTTCGACACGCACGTCCTCGAGCCGGCGACGTACCGGCCGCTGATGGTCGAGGGGCTCCAGCAGGCGCAGGACACCCAGCTTCCCGAAGTCACGATCCGCAGGCAGTTCAAGATCCTGGTGGAGGACGAACTGGATCTGCTGTTTCCTTATGGAGGACGCATCCTTGCCGATCCTCTGGCCGGGAACCGCCTCCGCGACCTGATCTTCGACGACCCCGGCCTGCGCGTGCTGGTTGCAGTCGGCCCCGAGGGCGGCTGGACGGATTACGAAAAGGACTTGCTGAAGCGGCACGGCTTCCGCGCCGTGTCCATGGGCGAGCGCACGCTCCGCACCGACACCGCCTGCGTCTCCATCCTCGCGCTGGTGCACGACGCGCTGGAAGCGCGGAAGGAATGAGCGTGACCGCGGATCACGCGGTTGGGATTTGAACAGAAGGCAACGAAGGGAACGAAGGTAATACACGTTTTCAGACCGGGAATGGCGCGAACGCATATTTCTGCAGCACGCTTGCCTTCGTTCTCTTCGTTAACTTCTGTTTAACTCTTGTCGTGAGTACTTGTCTCCTGCCGGCATTGAGACTTGGTGGGGTTCGCGCTATTCTTCACCCATGCCGTCAAACTCCACAGACAACTGGCAGGCACTGGTCCGCGACGCCGCGACCGGCGGGGCGTTCCGTCGGCTGACCCTTTCCGCGCCGGCCGAAGGCACCGCGGGGCCGGAGAAGGTCGTCGCGCGGCCGGTCGAGATCAAGTCCGCGCGCCGCGTGCAGGTGACATACTCCGGCGGAAGCCGGAGCGAAGTGAAGAACTTCACCTCCGCGGAATGGCCGCGCGAGCTGGAGGAGCTGCTGGCGCGGCCGTACGCGCAGATCCACGTCCAGACCGGCGGCGGCGACCTGCACATCCGCATCACGCGCAAGGGCCGCGTGCTGATTTCGAAAGGCGCGCCGTCCGTCGCGGGGCCGGCGCACGCCGCGCCGCACAACCGGACGAAGGAGTACCCGCTTCCCGCCGAGGGGCAGGACGATTTCCTCGAGGCCGTCGGCATCAAGAACGAGCGCGGCGAAGTGCGGCCGTCGATGCAGGCGAAGTTCCGGCAGATCAATTCGTTCATCGGGCTCGTCGAGCCGTTGATCGTCGAAACGCCGGAGCGCCCGATCGAGATTCTCGACTGCGGCTGCGGGAGCGCATATCTCACGTTCGCGCTCTACCACGTGCTCGCGCACGCGCGCAAAATCCGCGCCAACGTGACCGGAATCGACAAAAATCGGGAGGTCATCGAAAAGTGCGTCGCCCTGCGCGACCGGCTCGGCTGGGACGGGCTCGCGTTTCACGTCGCGGAGATCGGCGCGTACGAGCCCGCGGCCGCGCCGGACCTGGTGCTCAGCCTGCACGCGTGCGACACGGCCACGGACGAGGCGATTGCGAAGGGCGTGCTCGCGGGCAGCCGCGCGATCGTCGCCGCGCCGTGCTGCCAGCACGAGCTGCACCACAAGATCAAGTCGCCGCAGTTCGCCGCGGTGCTGCGCCACGGCATCCTGCGCGAGCGGCTGGCGGATATCCTGACCGACACGTTCCGCGCGCTCGCGCTTCAGGCCATGGGCTACCGCACGCAGGTCGTGGAATTCGTGTCGGCCGACGCGACGCCGAAGAACCTGTTGCTTCGGGCGGAGAAAGTCCGCGAGCCCGGCGACGCCGACGCGCTGCGGGAGTATGCGGAGCTGAAGCAGTTCTGGGGAGTCGAGCCGGCGATCGGAGGGTTGTTGAGGGAGAGGTTCGGGCAGATTGGGTGAACGCCGCCGCCGGGGCGGTGTCGAAAGGGGAAGATCATGGGCGATCCTGGGAAAAAGAATCGGTGGCTGATCGTGATTGCGTGCATCGCCGCGTCGCTGGTCATCGACTGGCTCGATTACGTGACGGGTGAGACCTACGAATTGTTCATCCTGTACTATCTTCCCGTGGGGCTCGTGGCTTGGCACGTGAATCGGACCGCCGGGCTGCTGATGGGCATTTTGTGCACCGCCACATGGTTCCAGTCCGACTACCTCTCGCACGCGCGGTATTCGCTGTTCGTCGGCACGTGGGACACGGCGATGAGATTCGTCTCGTTCGTCGGCCTTGCGTGGATCCTGTCCAAGGTGCAGACCGAGCTGGCGCGGGAGAAGAGGCTCAACGACGAGCTGGCCGAGGCGATGGCGCAGATCAAGACGCTGACCGGCATCCTGCCGATGTGCAGTTTCTGCCGGAAGATCCGCGATGACAAGAACCAGTGGGTCCCGCTGGAGTCGTACATCTCGAAGCACTCCGACGCGCAGGTAAGCCACGGCCTGTGCCCCATCTGCTACAAGAAGCACTACGGACAGGAAGACGGGACGTAGATCGCGATCAACCCTCACCCCGACCCTCTCCCGGAGGGAGAGGGGGCCGTAACACCCCCTCTCCCCATGGGAGAGGGCGGGGGTGAGGGGATGTCCACCCAATCGTCCTGCCTTGCCCCCATCGCGCAACTCGGGTATCACGCTGATACCCGATGAACGGAAGCAGCAAGCTGAAGACCGCGGCGGAAGCGGCGCTGGTGTGCGCGGCGATTCTTTTGGCGATCTTTCTTCGCCTGCCGCTGCTGCTGAACGTTGAAGCGCTGATGAACTCCGACTCCGCGTTCAACGCGCTCTCGGTGCGGCATCTCCTGAGCGGCGACGCGTTCTTCCTGTATCATCCGGGGCAGGACTACCAGGGCATCACCGAGGCGCTGGTCGGCGTGCTGCTGACGAAGCTGTTCGGCTGGTCGGCGCTGGCGTTCTCGTGCGCGCCGCTGTTGTTCTACCTCGCGTTTCTCGTCGTGATCTACCTGCTGGCGCGCGAGGCGTTCGGGGTCGGCGCGGCGGCGAAGGCGATTCTCCTCGCGGCGGTCGTGCCGGGCCTCATGGCGCGGTACTCGCTGATCGCGACGGGCGGGCACATGTTCGTTCCGCTCGCGGGCGCGTTGCTGGTGTGGTTCCTGTTCCGGTACGCGGCGAGCGGCCGCCCGGCGTGGCTGTACGCGATCGGGTTCCTGGCGGGCTTTTCCTATTACACGTACAAGCTGTCGGTCGTCGTGATTGCGCCCGCGGCCCTCTGCCTTGTGTATCACTCGGGGCTGGTGAGCAGCCTGCTGCAGCCGGCGTGGTTGCGTCAGGCCGCGCCGGCGTCGGGCCGGAAGTGGATTCTGCGCGCGCTGGATGTCGCCATCGTCGTGGCGCTGGTGTTCGTCGCGTGGGCGCTGCTCTTCGAATCGCTGCGCATCGTTGCCGGGCCGGTGAAGATCGGCGCAGGCCATTTGTCGCGCGCCGTGGTTCGCGCGGGCGCGTTGATCTTCCTCCGCGTTCTGCTCTGTTGGCCGCAGCTGAAGCCGTGGCTTGCGGCGCGCGGGCGCGTGATGGCGTTCTTCCTGGCGTCGGTCCTGCTCGGGCTGATGCCCGTGATCGCGGCGCATGCGCTGTGTCCGCCCGACGCGCAGACCAAGCCCATCGAGTTTGCGGAGGGCGAGCAGCTTGCCGGCAACCTGAGGATGCTTCACGAGGATGCGCTGCCCGAACTGCTGGCGTACGCCCGGCCGCCGGAATCGGCGAGCGATCTCGCAGGATACGCCGCGGCGCGCGCCTCGGCGAAGCTGCTGGGCGTCGCGTACGCGCTGGCCATTCTCTACGCCGGGTTCCGCGTCCTGCGGCGCGACGGCAGGACGCTGGTTTTCGCGCGGCAGGGCGGGTTGTCGCACGAAGGGGTTCTTCTTCTCTTCCTTGTCACGCCCGCGGCGGCGTACGTGTTCAGCAACTACATCTATGATGTGACTTCGCACCGGTACCTGGTTCCGGTGTTCGTCGCGCTGCCGCCGCTGATCGCATTCGCGGCGCAGCAGGTGTCCGGGTTCGCGCGGCGGCGGTTCGCGGTTCCCGGCGCGGGCTGGGCGCTCGTGCTGGCCGTCGTCGCCGCGACGCTCGCGTACAACGTTTGGTATTTCCGGTGGGATGGAGGCCTCGGCGAGACCGGCTTCAGGATCCAGAAGCAGCGCGTCGTCGCGCGCGACGCGGTTGAGTATCTGGGCGGGCGCGGCATCACGCGGGCGTACGGGACGTATTGGACGTGCTACCTGATGACGTTCCTCGCCGACGAGCGGATCGTCGTTGCGCCGTTCGAGAAGCGCGACGAGCGGAAGCCGCCCGACTACGCGCGGGTTGTGCGGGAGGCCCCGAATGCCGCGTACATCTTCACCGGCATCGACGCGAACCGGCGCGAGAAGTTCGAAGACGGGCTGCGCCGTCGCGGGATCCGGTGGAAGTACCGCGAGATACCCGGCTCGATGCGCGGGTTCCACGTGTACGAGCCGGATGCCGCCAGTCGGGCCAAGTAGAAATAAAGTTACTTTTTTTCATTTTTCTCCGGAAAACCCCCTCTGTCATTTCTTTCTTTAGTAGACGCGATTTCGAAATCGCGTCTACGTAGGCGGACGAGCGAAATCGAGGCAGTCGGAAAAGAAAATCATCAAATCGTCATTTTTTTCCGGAAAAGCCGACTTCTCGTTTCTTTCTAGTAGTGGGGCCGGACAAGGTGTCCGCCCCGCAACCAAGGAGGGACGATGAAGAAGTGGCCTGCGATTGCGGTGTGTTTGCTGCTTGTGATGTGGGCTTTGTACGGCGTTGCTGCGGCAGATCAGGCGATCAAGCCCGTGGGGGAAACGGCGATTCCGGCGGTTGGGTCGGGCGTATTCGACATGATCCACTACCAGGAGGCGAGCGGCACGCTGACGCTGATTTTCCGGACCGGGTACGGGTACGAGTATTACGGCGTGCCGCGCGGCTGCTACGAGGGCCTCTTGTACACCGCCCGCAAGGGCGAATACTTCAACTTCAAGATTCGCGGGCAGTTTCCGTGTAGGCGGATTGATGTCGGGCACGACGCGGAGCCTGACTCGAGTGCCGGGTAGTGGGTCTGTTTGCCGGGTTCATCCCCATTCGCCACGCCCTTGCGGGCGCGGCTACGCTTCTTTCGTAGCCGCCGGCGCAAGCCGGTGGACTGCGCGGCGAATTGATCCACGACCGAGCGCCGGCTGACGTGGAAGTCCGGCGCGCGGTCTGCTAACATGGCCGGTGATGACGGCGCCTTCATATCCTATTCAACTGGAGCAATGGTGGCTGGACCAGGCCCGGCGGGCCACGGGGATCGGCGACATCGCGGCGTGCATGGCGTCGCTGGAGAAGGATGTGGATCGGCTCAGCGACCTGTTCACGCTGGAGCGTGCGGACAGGTTTGGCGGCTACGCGTTGGACGAACGCATGCTTCTTGCCTACGGGCTATTCTTCTTTCCGCAGACTTTTGTGCGGGTCCAGCTTGTGCTGGATGAAATCTCCGGCTTGCGCGGGCTGTGTCTGCCGCAGGGGCGGCCTCTGAGGATGCTTGATCTGGGATGCGGTTCCGGGGCGGCGACGTTTGCGGCGCTGGCGCATCTCGCCGCGCGAGCTCCCGAATTAGCGGTTGAGGCGATGGCGATTGACCGCTCGCGGCCGTTCTTGGGCTGGACTGGGAGGGTGTTTGAGTCGAATCGGGATTTGTGGCCGCGCGCTGCATTGCGAACGGGCGAGGGCGATTTGTTTGATTTCCGAGGTGAGGGGCCGTGGGATTTGATCCTTGTCAGTTTCGCGCTGAACGAGGCGATGGAAGCGCGCGCGGATGACGAAGCGAAGGCGTGGCTCGGGCGGTGGTTGGAGCGGCTTGCGCCGGGCGGCGTGCTGGTGATTCTTGAGCCGGTGAGCCGGGCGACGAGCGAACGGCTGGAGCGATTGCGGGATTGGGTGGCCGGGCAGAAGCTGGCGCGGATACTCGGGCCGTGCCTGCACCATGAGGCGTGTCCGCTCCTTAAGAAAGGAGAAGTCTGGTGTCACGAAGTCCGCCGCTGGCGGATTCCCGAAACGGTGGAGCTGCTGAACCGGCGCCTGTTCCGCTCGATCGAGGATTTGAAATTCAGCTTCCTCGCGCTGGAGCGCTCGGAAGTGCCGGAGGCTCGTGCGTCTCATGCGGGCGTGTTCCGGATGATCGCGCCGATGCGCAAGCTCAAGGGCAAGCTGGTCACGGCCGGTTGCGCTGCGGACGGCGGGGCGAGAACGTACGAAATGCTTTCGCGCGGGCTGGATCGGCAGGCGGAGGACGCGCTGGTTTCGATGGAGCGGGGGACGATTGTGCGGGCGGTCGATCTGAAACCGATCGCGGATGGGCGCGTTCTTCGGGCCGGCGGCATTGAGAGGGTGATGTAGCCGTGTTGAGCCAGAGACTGAACGGAAGGAAGACAGCCCGCGAATGGACGCCAATTGACGCGAATGGGGAAACGGGAAGAATTTTAGCGCAAAGTTTACCCGCCGAAGGCGGGGCGCGAAGGGCGCAAAGAGACGCAAAAGTGGGGGGAGGTTAACGGAAAGACAGCGGACCGTGGACGCCCTGTCATTCGCGTCAATTCGCGTTAATGCGAGGGCAACAGCCGCTCTGGGCCATTTCCGGATTGAGTCGCGAGCCGGAAAATGGTAACAGTCCCAAATGTTGCGCAAGTTGTTCTCGTTGTCCTTCCTCTGCCTGCTGCCTCATTTCTCGGCGGCTGTGTTGTATTCCAACGTCCTCGTGAACCCCGGGTTCGAGAGCGGCACGAGCGATACGGACATTACCGGGTGGGTTCGGTTCAACAATGCGTTCCGATACGTGAAGTCGGGCGCGCACGGCGGTACGAACGTGCTGGTTACCTGGGGCAACTGGTGGCCGACAAATCCCCCCGCTTGGAATGCTTCGGGAGCGTACCAGGAATATCCGGCCAGCCGCGGGCAGATCTGGGAGGCTTCAGTTTGGGCGCTGGCGGAATCTCCGATCACGGGCCGACAGGTCGCGGCGATCAACATTGAGTTCTACAGCGACAGTAGCCCGAACCCGATCTTCTCGGCATCGTCGTTGAGCAAGATCACGAATGGAATGCCGATCGGGCAATGGTATCAGCTGAAGGTCAAAGCCCGCGCGACTCTCAACACCACGCGCGTGAGGGTCATTCCCGTGCTGTTGCAGTCGCCCGGATTCGAGGGCGGCGCCGCGTGGTTCGACGACTGCGCGCTGTACACCGTGCCGACGAGCTTCGTTCATTTCGCGGACCGCGACTGGATCGTCCTCGACCAGTGGTCCACGCCGGGGGAGAACTACTATTCGACGAATTGCGTCAGCGTTGACACGAACGGCTGGCTGCATATGGAGGTGAAGAAGATCAACGGCGTGTGGCACTGTCCGTTCGTGGAGGGAACGAACTCGCTAGGATTCGGGGAGTACCGGTGGCATGTCGGCAACAAGCTGGAGCAGATCGACTCGAACCTCGTGGTTGGCCTGTTCAACTACGCCCAGGAGTCGGTGTTCAACACGAACCAGATCGAGGTGGACATCGAGGTCAGTCACGCGTTCCCCGGCACGCAGACGAACTGCCTGGTGTATACGGTCCAACCGTACACGATTCCGGGCAACAGCTACTCGCATCCGCTGGAGACGACCAACGACCTGACCACGCACCGATTCATCTGGCGGCCGGATCGCGTGGATTGGCAGAGTTACTACGGGCATACGCCGGAGCCGGAAAACGACGACCATTTCATCGCAGCCTGGCGGTTCGAGGGCCGCGGAATCCCCATCGAGACGAACGAAGTGGCGTACATGAACCTCTGGCTTTTCTTCACGAACGCGCCCGTCAACACGCAAGCCGTGGAGATGATCATTCACGACTTCGCGTTCGTTCCCTTCGACGGCTTCATCTTCACGGACGACTTCAATGACGACGTGACGACCAATGCGTGGACCGTGATCGGCTCCGCCGTCCGCGAGACCAACGGCTGCCTGATCGTGGAGCCTGACGCCGGCACCGGCGCGGCCGGTTACGCGACGGCGCAGACCGTTCACCGGAACGAGCGTGGCACGGAATATGTTTTTTCCGCTCAGCTTCACAGTATTACCGCGACGGTCGCTCGCGCAGGCGAGGACGTGCGCGCGCTGATGACGCTTTCCGCGGGCACGAGCGACGCGACCGTGGCGTCGACCGCGTTTATTCTCCAGGGCCGGTATGACAGCGGCGACGATACAATGACGTTCAAGTTCTTCACGAAGACGAACGCGCCGGGCGCGGAGGGGACGTCGAGATTCGAGGGAGCGATGACCAACGTGTCGGGCGTGTTGTCCTCGGGCGACCTCGAGATGCGCGTCGTCCTCGACAACACCGCGTACCGGATCGAGGTGTGGAACGGGCAGGGGCAGATCGTGAACCTCGCGACGAACTCCGGGGCGGCGCAGGGCGCGCACGAACTTTGGGAACACCTCAGCTACGGATACTGGATGGTCGGAGCGCAGAACAGCGACGCCTCGTCGCGCGGGGAGGTCCGGTGGAGCCGCGCGTCGCTCGGGATCGGCGGACAAGCGGAACCGTTCACGCTCGGGGAACTCCAGGCGAACGGCGACGCGTTCTCGTTTGCATGCACGGGATTTTTCGGCACGCGGTACACGGTGGAATGGACGACCAACCTGATGAGCGGGTTTGTGCCCCTGGTCAGCAACGCCCCCGTCTGGGCCCCGTCCGTCCTCTTTACCGGCCAGCAGGACGCGGCGGACGGCGCATACTACCGCATGAAGGTCCAGTAGGCCGTTACCCTGTTTCCACCCCCAACCTGCATTAGCTTGCAATCCATGTAAAGGATTACACGGATTATGCAGAAAACCCTTAGTTTAGGCCGGAAAACCATTACATTTTCTTCTTTACTCTCCACCCTATATCCTATATAGTGGACCCCGTGAAGATGAGCTGTACCCAGGATGTCGCTGGCGTTTCACGGAGGTGCTGTATGACGAGTCGTATTCCGGTTGTCCTTGTTCTCTTCTTCCTGCTGATGCTCACCGGTCCCGCATTCGGTGTCATGCAGGGATTCATCACGATGCAGGACGGTTACTTCTACGATTCAGGCACAGGACAACCGTGGGTTCCACACGGCATCGCGTATCAAACTTGGAACAGGCCCCTGGGGGTCTGGCAGACCTATGACCAGATCGACTACGACCTGGATGAGATGAAGAAGATGGGCGCGAATTCCATTCGCGTCGATTTTGTTTGGCAGCATATCGAAGAGAAGGGAGACAACATATGGAGCTGGACGAACTACGACTATTTGGTGCAGGCGTGCGAGAAGCGCGATATGCGGATGTTTGCGTTGGTGGGGTATCAGTGGCCTCCGAACTGGTTCCCGGATTCGTACTATACGATGCATCCTCCCGGATACGACAACGAAGGGATCATGCACACGAACCGGTGGCAGTCCGACATCATCAACTACGAGAATCCGCTGGCGCGCGCGCAGTACTCGAACTTCCTGTATACGGTTTGCAGTCGCTACAAGAACTCGAAGGCGATCGCGGGCTGGATCGTGGGCAACGAATACGGCTATCTGGGCTTGTGGAGCCTGAAGTATGACGGCTACGACACGAACTGCGAGACGGCGTTCCGGACGTGGTGCACGCAGAAGTACACGCAGATCACGAACCTGAACGCGAAGTGGGGGAGCGCGTACACGAGCTTCAGCGCGATCGTGTTGTCGGACACGTACGAGTGGAAGGGGCCGAAGGGGGCGCTGTGGTCGGACATGGTGCAGTGGCACGAGGACTCGATCGCCGGCTTCACGGCGGCCGGCGCCCGCGCCGCGCGTGTAGGGGACACGAACCATCTTCTCTCCTATTCAACCGTCGGCATGCAGTGGGGCGAGGAAGACTGGCGCTATCACGCGGAAGACCGCGGCAAAATCGCCCGCGCCTGCGCGTCGAACAACGCCGCCTTGGGCTTCTTCTCCATCAACAACTACCCGTGGGCGATGGACGGTTCCGAAACACGAAACGGCCAGTGGGGCATTTCTTTTACGAAGAAGACAGCCAACATGCCCGTGCTCTATACGGAGACGGGCTTCACGAGTTCCGAGACGCTTTTCCCCGGGGTAACCCTGGATCGGCAGGGCATCCTGATCCGCAACGCGCTGTGGGAGAGCCTCGAGGCGGGCGCGGTCGGCACGCATGTGTTCACGTGGCAGGACCGGCCGTGGATCACCGACCGCGAGAAGGGCTTCGGCATCCTGTACGGCGACCGCAATATCAAGCCCGCGTTCTGGACCACGCGCGACACATTCAACCTGATGGACCAAGTCGGCATCAGCGATTTGCTGAAGGGTTCGCAGGACCCGAAGCCGGACGTCGCGTTCCTGTGGGACGACGCGACCGACTCGCAGTATGTCCGCTTCGAAAATGAAATGCAGCACGAGGCCGGCGCGCTGGAGCGCCTCGGCTTCGAGCCCACGTTCATGCTGGGCCTCGGCGAACTCTCCTCGGGCGCGTACACGAACTACAAGGCGATCATCCTTCCGCGCAACATGCGCGTGAGCGACACGGTCCCGGGCTACACGAACAGCGTGCTGAACTTCATGGTGACGCAGGTGCTCCCGAAGGGGATCCACGTGATCGCGGTGGCGGATCTGCCGGGCATGCAGGACCGGTGGGGCAAGCCGCGCGCGGCGTTCTCGAACGAAATGACCCAGCTGTTCGGCATCGACGCCTCGGACGTCGGCGGCGTTCAGCCTCCGGGACTGATGGACGACAGCATTCTGCGGCAGTACTACCACAAGATCGCGGTGCGCTATAACACGAACGCGCCGGCGGGGCTGGCGAACTACGCGCACAGCCCGACGATCTGGAAGTGCAACGACCGCGTGCGCGTGAACGGAAACGGCGGCACGCTGTGGGCCGTGATGGACAGCGGCACGAACCGCGGCTACGAGGCGAGCGCGACCAACCTCTGGGGCTGGAATACCTGGGGCGTCAACGAAGTGCGGCAGTGGGGCTGGCAATACGAAGGCACGAACATGGTCCGGCTAGTGGGCTGGGCCGGGCACTGGCAGAACTTCATCGCAATCCCCGGCCAGAAGTACACGGCGGACGCCTACCTGCGCAGCAACAGCGACGACGGGCTTTCGAACGGAACGTACGGCGTCGTGGCGATTGAATGGTACGACAGCACCGGCACGAACGTGATCAGCACGGCGGAGAGCGCGCGGCTGACGGCGGCGAACAATGCGTGGCAGTACTTCAGCGTTTCGTCGATCGCGCCGTCGAACGTCTCGTTCGGCCGCATCGTGAGGAAGCTTGATCGTCCCGGCGTGACCCCGATCGGGTCCCTCTACGTGGATGCGGACACGTTCAAGCCGGCGGTGGTGGCGAAGAGCCACGGCGCGGGCAAGGCCGTGATCGTGCTGTACTCGCTCGACATGCTCCCGGACGGGAACGGCGACGGCGAGCCGGACAACCTGCCGTACCAGTGGCGCTACGACATTCTCGGCGGCGTTCTGAAGGACTACTGCGGCCTGCAGCCCGCGATCAAGGCGATCGGGGCCAACGGGTACCTGTGCCTGCCGGAGTACCGCACGTGCACGAACGGCGCGATCCTCATGCAGATCAAGAACTACCTCTACGACCGCTATGCCCAGGGCGGCGGTTCCCCTCAGACCTATACGATCCAGAGCAGCCTTGTGACGGGCAAGACGATCCGCGCGTTCGAGCAGGGCCGGATCATCGAGGAGAACAGCGACGGCTCGTTCAACATCACCCTCGCCCCCGACGGCCAGGAAATTCTCTACGCGTACGGCCAGGGCACCGTGGTGAGCGACCCGGGCGACCCGACCAGCTCCGACGACACGATGTTCCGCGGCCGCAACGACCGCAGCGGCTCCCTGAAGAGCGGTCCGGCGGCCTTCCCCCTGCAGGGCCAGTGGACCAATTCGTCGCTGAGCTATCCGACGACCCCGATCGTCGCGTTCGACAAGCTCTACGTGGTGGACAACTACTTCCGCAACACGATGCGCTGCATTGATCCCCGGACCGGCTCCATCCTCTGGTCCTCGATGATCGGCGGCGGCGAGTACTTCAACCCGTGGTCGATCGCGGCGGCGAACGGGACCATCTTCTGCACGACGAAGAACAACTACGGCGCGCCGACGGGCGCGGTGTACGCGATCGACGCGTTCACGGGCTCGATCAAGTGGAAGAAGGAAAGCGTCTCCATCAACTGCACGCCGGTCTGCGTCCGGGACAACATCGTGTACTACGGCGGCGCGGGCGACTACATCCACGCCGTGACGGCCGACACCGGCGCCCCGGTCTGGACGAGCACGAACAACCCGAGCGCCAGCCACTACACGCCGCTCGTGCTGGCGAGCAACAAGGTGATCCTGTGCCACGGCTCGATCTATGCGTTCGACTCGGCGAACGGCTCCCTGAAGTGGGGCCCCATCGGCGTCCGCTCCGGCTGGTGCGAGTCGGCTCCCGCAGTGGCCAACGGCAGGATCTACATTCCCCGCAACGACGGCGGCCAGGGCGTGCTCGTGCTGGACCTGAACACGGGCGCCACCCTGTGGCAGAACATGGGCTTCTACTGCACCTACAAGTTCGGCGCGCCCGCGGTCGCCAATGGCAAGATGTACGTTGTCGGCCGCTCCGTGGCGGACACGAACGCCTACCTCTACTGCTTCAACGCGAACGCCTCGAACGGCCCCCTGTGGACCTGCTACCTGGGCGCGACCGCGGACGATGTCTCGCCTGTTGTGGTCAGCAACGTGGTCTACGTCGGCGGCAGCGTGGTCCGCGCGATCAACGCGAACACCGGCGCGGTGCTCTGGAACTTCACCCCGGCGTCGAACGGCAGCTACGATCCGTTCACGAAGTACGGCTGGATGTTCTACTGCGACGGTTACCGCCTGTACGGCTTCAGCGACGGTTCGCCGTGGCCGACAAGCTCGGGCGGCAGCTCCAACCAGATCTGCCAGATCACGGACGCCCCGTCGGTCGTTCATCCCATGGGCGACAAGAGCTACGGCATCCGCGTGAAGTATGACTGCAACGGCAAGAACGGGCTCCAGGTCAAGGTCGCGTTCATGGAAGCCGGCGACAACGGCGACGGCGTGACCAACGAGATCTACCAGGTGCTGTCCGCCAGCGCGTACGGCGCGAGCGAAGCGGCCTTCTGGATGTGGATCCCGGATCCGAACCAGAAGGACCCGGACTACAAGTCGACCCCGGACGGCGGCAACTACCACTTCGTGGCGTGGCTGGAAGACGCGACGAACAACCGCCCGGCGATTTCCAAGCCGTTCCCGACGAGGCTTGAGTGGGGGATCCGCCCGACGAACGCCGTGCCGGCGTCCGTCACCAAGGGCCAGGTCCTGACCATGCCCCTCGAGTGGGAGGATGTCTACGAATACCTCTGGTGGCAGAACACGCCGCTCGCGCGCAACGACGCGTTTCCGTCGCGCGTGGCGCTGTTCCGGTCGAGCAAGACCGAGGCGCAGTTCCCCGGGCACTTCACGAAGGTCAACGCGGTGGCCGACTGGCTGCAGAGCCTCGGCTACTCGGCGGGCAACCCGCTGGACATCTCGTTCGACAACGTGACGGTGGTCAACGGGACGACCTTCAAGGACGACTTCGAAGACGGGAACTACACGGGCTGGACGCGGGCGGCCGGCTGCGCGAACTGGATCGTGACGCAGTCGATCACGGGCAGCACGACGGGCGTCCGGGGCTGGTGGAAGATGGACGAGGCCTCGTGGACCGGCGGCGTGAACCAGGCGGCGGACAGCTCGGGCTACGCGTGCCACGGGACGCCGTACGGCGGCGCGAAGACGACGAACGTGATGATCAGCGGGCGCGCGGGGTGGTTCGACGGGTCGAACGACTACGTGGAAGTGACGAACCGGCCGGTGCTGCAGGCGTGCAGCAACCTGACGCTGAGCTTCTGGATCCGGGGGTCGAACCTGGGGAGCAAGCGGGTCAACCCGATCGACAAGAACTACGGCGGCGAGTTCGCGCTGACGATCGAGACGAACCGGTCGCTGAACTTCTACCACGGGTACTCGCGGACGTCGGGCCAGTATCTCGGCTGGGCGGCCCTGCCGGCGAACTCGCTGACGAACAACGCGTGGTCGCACGTGGTGATCACGCGGACGCGGAGCACGCGGTCGCTGAAGAGCTACCTGAACGGCGTGCTGAAGAGCAGTTACACGTACGCGACGAACCTGCAGCCGGCGGCGAGCGCGTACCCGATCCGGATCGGCCTGGGCTACACGGGGCTGGGCTTCGGCGGGATGCTGGACGAGGTGAAGGTGAGCACGAGCGCGTGGACGACGAACGACGTGATGAAGGAGTACACGTACGGCGTGAACCGGCAGGCGCTCCGCGCGTGGCGGATCGGCAACTCGGACAACATCATGACGTACGCGAACACGTACACGAACGCGACGATCTCGGCGGACATCCGCTACAACCGGCAGGACCCGTACTTCAACGACGCGGAGTTGTACTTCCGCTACCAGAACCGCGACAACTTCTACAAGGTGGGGATCCGGAACTACTACGGGTTCTGGAGGCTGCGGTACATGGTGCGCGCGGGGACGAACATCCAGCAACAGGGGTGGCTGTATGACTTCCCGAAGACGAGCGCGCCGACGTCGAACACGTGGTACAACCTGAAGGTCCAGTCGTACGGGAGCACGAACAAGGTGTACTTCAACAACGTGCTGGTCGGCACGTTCTGGGCGACGAATTTCGCGTCGGGCAAGGTGGGCGTGGGCGCGAGCGCGATGCAACTGGGGATCTGGGAGCCGCAGAAGGGGTACTTCTTCGTCGACGACGACGAGTACAGCTTCTGGGCGCCGGAAGGCCAGTCGCAGCTGAGCGGCCATCCGCTGAACCTCGACTGGGGCTACCTGGTCGGATTCTTCCCGACCCTCGTTCTCCCGAGCACGTACGTGATGAGCGACCTGGAAGTGTCGAACGTCTGCACGTGGGTGACGAACGGCATGCGGAGCCTGATCGCGACGGACGGCAGCATCGCCATGCGGAACGAGACCGGCGCGAGCGACGCGGGCCGCATCGAGAGCCTGTTCGGCGTCGCGACGCCGCAGACGAACCTCGCGCTGGTCAGCCGGGTCATCCTGCGCACGAACGACCACTACGTGACGCTCGACTACGGCCCCGGCACGCAGATCACGGCGGGCGGCGCGTCGAAGCCGTGGCAGCTCGTGAACGGCGGCCTGGCGCTGGGCTCGATCACGAACGGCGGCCTGCGGCCCGCGCTGATCGCGAACATCCTGGCGGCGAACACGAACGCGCCGAGCAAGGCGTTCTGCTTCAACTTCGGCGTGGACTACAGCACGCTGCTGACGGGCAACTTCAAGTCGATCGCGAAGCGCGCGTTCGAGTGGACCCGCGGCGAGGCGTACAAGGTCCGGGTCGAGCTGAAGTACCAGCTCAATCCGACCAACCAGAACCTGGACCTGACGATCCTCTCGACAAACGTGTGGGTGTTCGCGGGCACGGGCACGTCCAACCTGCAGATCCGCATCCCGTCGGACGGGATCATGACCGGCACGAACCTCTACTGGGTCATGTACTGCTATCCGTGGGACGCGACGAACGCCTGGACGAGCCACATGGGCTTCTACTCGTCGGGCAACGAGTCGAACTACGTGACGATCGCGGGCATGGGCCTGCAGATCCTCGGCATCGCGAACTACGCGTACGCCGGCCGCGACTGGGATCTGTGGCTGGCCTACAACGCCCAGACGCAGACGGCGAGCATGGTGTACGGCGTGAAGGAGAAGGGGACGCTGTCGGACGAGGACAACTTCAACGACGGCAACTACACGGGCTGGACGGTCATCACCAACAACAACGTGCGGTGGACAGTGACGAACAACGCCCTGCGCGCGACGGTGGTCAGCACGGGCGGCTACTCGTACATCACGCGGAGCGGGCTGGCGCTCACCACGCAGAACATCACGATGGAGTACGACGTCTGCTTCAGCAACAACGCGAGCACGGCGGGCGGGCTGACCTACCGCGGCCGCGTCTGCTACGTGAACCCGCAGCTCTGCGGCTGGGCCGACAACACGCCCAACTACGTCACGAACGGAACCGGCATCGTCAACGGCAAGTGGCACCACATCGTTCTCAACGTGCGGAGCGGCTCGCCGTACTCGATGAGCGACCTGTACGTGGACGGCCTGCCGGTCTTCGTCAGCGAGCCGATCCAGGTCACGAGCTACACGACGAACACGATCGGGTTCCTGAGCCCGTACTCGCCGTCGGGCAGCTTCGTGCAGGTGGACAACTACCGGCTGGCGGACGAGCAGTACTCGTTCACGCTGACGAACAACGTGTCCGGCCAGTACGTGCCGACCTCGACGAACCCGGTGCAGTGGGCGACGGTTCCCGACTACGACCCCGACTGGTGGGAGTACGACGGCACGGCCTACGGCGGCAACTACCAGTGGTTCGTGTACTTCCGCGACGGCGGCGCGCACTCCTACCAGGGCGTGGCGCTGTACTTCTCGCCGCGGCTGATGGTCGAGGCGACCAACTTCCCGAAGACGCTCGCGATCGGCCAGACCGTGAACGTCCCGATCGACTGGGAGAACCTGGATAAGGTGCCGGTGAGGATGGGCCTCTACCTGCAGGACGCGAAGACGGGCTGCCGCTACGTGGAGTCGAACTTCACGGTGTCCGTGGCCAGCGGCAGCGGCGCGTACCCGATCACGATCCCCGCCGGCCTGCCTCCGGGAACGAACTACAGCTGGGTGACCTATATGTACCCGACGAACGCGAGCGAGCCGCAGGGCCAGCGCCTCGGCCGTGACGACACGTTCCGGTTCGACCGCCGCGGCTACGGCGTGGAGCCGGAGACCGTCATCCGGGTGAACAGCACGGGCGGCAGCTACGTCGCCTACGCCGACATCGGCATCCCGATGGACGCGAGCGCGTTCTCGTGGGGCGGCAACCAGGACGGCAACTACACGAACGGCGCGCCCGAGGGCGTCAAGTACTGGAAGACGGGCATTCCGTACGTGTACGGCGGCTGGGGCATCTTCCATCCGAAGTACATGCTCGACCTGAGCCAGTACGGCTACCTGAAGTTCTGGGTCAAATCCCGCCGGCCGATCAAGGTCGAGATCGAGGCGCCGCAGAACACCAAGCGCACCGTGGACCTCTGCAGCAACTGGTGGAACCCGGCGCAGACGAACTGGCAGGAGGTCACGATCCCGATCGCGAGCTTCGGCTTCGGCCGGCCGCTCACGAATGTGTACGGTTCGTTCGAGGTGACCATGCTGTCGCCCCGCGTGAGGGCGATTTCGTTCCTCTCGACGAACGTCGGCTTCGCCGTCGGCACGATGTATGACGGCGGCCGCTACGTGAACGTGAGCTCGGTCCAGAAGACGTCCGGCAACGGCGCGACGAACTGGTCGACCGTGGTGCCGGGCACGAACTACGAGATCGCCACGTTCCACGACGTGGACTTCGTGGACGCGAACAACGGCTGGATCGCCGCGAACAGCAAGGGCATCCTCCGCACGGTCAACGGCGGCACGACCTGGACGCCGGCGACGAACGGCATCAACGGCAGCTCGATCGTCAGCCTCGATTTCGTCAGCTCGACGACGGGCTGGGCGCTGGACTCGAACTACAAGAGGATCTTCAAGACGACCGACGGCGGCGCGACGTGGGTGCAGCAGCTGGCCGTGACGAACACGTACCTCAGCATGTCGAAGATCCGGTTCCTGGACGCGAACAACGGCTGGGCGGTCGGCGGCTACTACTACAACACCGGCAAGGTGTTCCGCACGTCGAACGGCGGCGCGACCTGGACGGAAGTCAGCGTCGGCTACGGCTACATGTACGATGTCCAGTTCCTCGACTCGCTGAACGGCTTCATCTGCGGCGAAACCGGCCAGGTCTTCAAGACCGTGAACGGCGGCGCCTCGTGGACGCCGATCCACGTCCCGTCGAGCTACTCGCTCTACTCGATCTGCTGGCTGAACTCGCAGACGGGCTGGGCCGGCGCCGGCAACGGCAATCTGTTCCGGACCGTGAACGGCGGCGCCTCGTGGTCGTCGGTCTGGGCGGGCTACTACGGCGACGCGATGGATATCCAGGTGCTGGACGGCACGACGATGTTCATCGCGCTCGACACTCCGTACAACACGCCGGGCGTTCTGAAGAGCACAAACATCAACGATTCGTATCCGTCCTTCACGCGGATGGACGGCGATGCGAACCAGTTCAGCATTGATAATGTCCGTTGGTCGCTCACTCCCTGAGTTCACGGGTTGAGCACCGTGTAGTGGGTCGGGGGCGGCGCGTCCGCGCCGCCCCCGCTCAA
>CAYQYB010000022.1:0-19761 GCA_964421535.1 uncultured Verrucomicrobiota bacterium
GGCCGGCAGTCGGCCAGTCGGTGACCAACCGGGTCCTGATCGACAAGGCCGTGACCGTCCGCGCGACCGGGGCGATCCTGGACACGATCATCATCGGCAACAGCGATCCCGGGCCCAACGCCGCGCGATGCGTGCAGGTGGGTGCAGGCGCCATGCTGAGCGGGTTCGGGCTGGTCCAGGGCGCGACCGGCACCAACGGCTGGGGCCTGGATTCCTTCGGCGGCGGGGCGATCATCGGTTTGTACGGCACGATATCCAACTGCGAGATCGCGGCCAACCAGTCGTATTACGAAGGCGGCGGCGTCTACTGCATGGCGAACGGCACGCTGGCGTCGTCGTACGTTCACGACAACTACTCTTACGACGGCGGCGGCGTCTGGGTGAACGCTGGGGGCATGGTCACGAATTCCCAGGTGGAGGGCAATATGGCCAGCTGGCTGGGCGGCGGCGTCTACTTGAGCGAAGGCGGGTCGGTCATTGCCTGCTCGGTTTCGAGGAACAACGCGCCGTATGGCGGAGGGTTGTATTTCGCCTCGGGAGGGTTGGCCGATCGCTGCCATGTGTTCGACAATGATGCATCCATTGGCGGCGGCGGCGCGGGGTTCATCAATGCCGGGATGCTCCGGAACAGCGTTGTGGATTACAACACCGCCGCAAACGGCGGCGGCATCATGTTCCAGAGCGGCGGCAGCGCGGTCAACTGCACGATCGTCACGAACCTGGCCATCGGCGAGGATCCCGTTGCCGACGGAGTGTGGTTCAACAACGGAGGAAGCTGCACCAATTCGATCGTCCACGGGAACCACGACGCGAACTGGGTCGTGACGCTGGCGGGCAGCATGGAGTACTGCTGCACGACGCCGAACTTCGGCTCCGGCACCGGGAATCTTTACATCGATCCGGACTTCGTCAATTTCGCCGCCGGCAATTTCCAGCTGGACGGATTGTCGCTCTGCGTCGACGCCGGCGTGTATTCGGCGTGGATGGACAACGCGCTCGACCTCGCGGAGAAGGACCGGCTGTTCGGCTCCGTGGACATGGGCGCGTACGAATATTATCCGCACGGCAGCGAAGGCGACACGGACTTCGACGGGCAGACCGACGCGGAGGAACTTATCGCCGGCACCGATCCCGGAAACAGCAACAGCTTTTTCCATGTGGAACGGCTGAGCCGCGCATCAGCCGGCTGGATGGTCATGCAGTGGTCCGGCGCGGTGCAGAGATCGTACAGCGTGCTCTCCACAACCAACCTCCTCGGACCGCAGGTTTGGCAGACCACCAGCTTTGCAAACCAGCCCGGCACCGGGGGAATGATGAGTTGCACAAACACGATGCCGAACCGCTCCTTCTTCCGGCTCATTGTAATCGAGTCTCCGTAACAGAAAAAACATACTTTTCCCCTTAACTGACAAGGGTTTTACGCGTACATATGGGACCGGTACCTTTTTTCGGTTGACTCGGGGCGAAAAAGACGGCACTTTGTCGCGCCACAATTTGAGATTGAGAAGACAAGCGATAGCGGCCGCGAGCCGCACAAGATGCGGATCGCGCGAACCATAAAGTAGTAGCATGAAGTCCTAGCCGATAGGCCGATCACCAATTAGTATAGGCCCGCTTTGTCGAATCCGGAGGATCTATGAAACAAACAACTGAAAAGGTCAGCTACACCCTCGGCCGGTCCGGGGAGTTCATCATCGAAAACTACAACTGCGCGAAACCGTTCGCGAGTTTCTTCCCGGGCATCGCCGGCCCTCACGGCATTCCGATGTGGGTGTTCTACGTGAACCGCGCGCAGTGCGTCTGCAGCATCGGCATCGAGGACAAGGAGCACCCGATCATGGAGTTCCTGTCCGCGAACGGCGCGTACCAGCTGACCTCCACGCAGGGCTTCCGGACCTTCGTCAAGATCGGCGGAGGCGCCAAGCCCCGCTTCTACGAGCCGTTCCAGCGGCACGCGGTCGACGCGGGCATGGACCTCACGCAGAAGATGATCATCTTCCCGGCGCAGCTGACGCTCGAGGAGGAGAACCGCACGCTGGGCCTGAAGTTCACCGTCGATTTCTTCAACGTCCCCGAGGACAGCTACGCGGGCCTCGTCCGCGTCCTGCGCATCGAGAACCTGGGCCGGAAGCCGGTGAACCTGGAGGTGCTCGACGGACTGCCGCTGGTCATCCCGTACGGCGTGGACAACTACAACCTGAAGCACATGCGCCGCCTGGTCGAGTCGTTCGTGGAGACGGTCAACTACAGCGAGACGGGCGTCCCGTACTTCAAGAGCAAGGTGAAGCAGGAGGACAAGCCGGAGGTCACGCGGATCAAGGAAGGCAACTTCTACGTGGGCTTCGTTCCCGGCAAGGGCGGCTCGAAGATGGTCTCGCCGATCGTGGATCCGGAATGGATCTTCGGCTCGCTGACGGACTACAGCCATCCGATCCTGTTCGCGAACGAGACGCCGTTCCGCATCCGTCCCGGCCAGCAGCTCGAGAACAGGCTCCCGTGCGCGATGGGCCTGACCAGCGCGACGATCGCGGCCGGAAAGATCTACACGTACTGCTCCGTCATCGGGAGCGCCACCAGCGTGGACGCGCTGAACCGGCTTGTCCCGCGCATCACGAAGTGGAGCTACGTCGAGAAGAAGCAGAAGGAGAACGCGGACCTCATCGAGCAGGTCACGCAGTACAACTTCACGCAGTCGAGCTCGCGGCCGTTCGACCTGTACGCGCGGCAGAACTTCCTGGACAACACGCTGCGCGGCGGCCTGCCGATCTCGCTCCGCGACGACGGCAGCACGACGACGATCCACCTGTACTCGCGCAAGCACGGCGACCTCGAGCGCGACTACAACGACTACCGGCTGTCGGCGACGAACTACTCGCAGGGCAACGGCAACTTCCGCGACGTGAACCAGAACCGCCGCAACGACCTGCTGATCAACCCGGACGTGCGCGAAGGCAACGTGGAGCATTTCTACAACCTGCTCCAGCTCGACGGCTTCAACCCGCTGGTGGTCAAGGTGACCGGCTTCAGCGTGAAGAACCGCAAGGCGCTGGACAAGGTCCTGCGCAGGGCGATCCCGGCGAAGAGCCTGAAGGACGTGCAGGGCTTCTTCAGCCAGCGGTTCGCGCCGGGCCAGCTCATGTCGTTCCTGAACGACCGCCGGATCAAGCTGTCGATGGACACGGACGAGTTCATCGGCAAGGTCCTGGGCGCGTGCTCGAAGCACCAGGAGACCGACTTCGGCCACGGCTACTGGAGCGACCACTGGATCTACAACCTCGACCTCCTCGAGAACTTCCTCGCGGTCTACCCCGAGAAGCTGCGCTACATCCTGATGGACAAGAAGAGCTTCTCGTTCTTCGACAACCCGCACCGCGTCCTGTCGCGCGACGACAAGTACGTCGTGTGGGACGGGCTGCCGATGCAGCTGGGCGCGGTGACCTGCGACCACGACAAGGAGAGCATGATCAAGCAGCGGTCGTCGGATCCGTTCGAGGTCCGGACCCGCTTCGGCAAGGGCGAAATCTACCGCACAACGCTGATCAACAAGATGATCTGCCTCGCGGCCAACAAGCTGGCGTCGCTCGACCCCGACGGCGTCGGCATCGAGATGGAGTCCGACAAGCCGAACTGGTACGACGCGCTGAACGGCCTGCCGGGACAGCTCGGCTCGAGCATCAGCGAGACGCTGGAGCTGAAGCGGATGATCCTGTTCATGCTGGAGTCGCTCGATGACGTCGTCGATCACAAGCCGGTCAGCTGGCCGCTCTTCGCGGAGTGCGAGGAGCTGGTCGCGCACCTGCACCGCCTGCTGAAGGAATACTTCGCGAGCAAGGACCCGAACCGCGATTTCAACTTCTGGGACAAGGCGAGCTCCGCGAAGGAGGAGTACCGCAACAAGACGATCATGGGCATCAGCGGCAAGGAAGAGACCCTGCACCTGAACACCCTGCGGGAGTTCCTGGAGCTGGCCCTGACCAAGATCGATCTGGGCATCGACAAGGCGTGGGACAAGAAGCAGAAGATCCTGAACACCTACTTCATCAACCGGCCGGTCGAGTTTGACCTGATCACGGAGACCGGGCCGGGCGGCAAGAAGATCGTGAAGAAGAACCGCAAGGGCCTGCCGTGCTTCCGCGCGCGGAAGTTCAAGCAGATCGCCCTCCCGCTGTTCCTCGAGGGGCCGGTGCACTACCTGAAGATCGAGCGCGACGCGGGTAAGTGCCGCGACCTCGCGCGCCGGATCCGGGCCAGCGGCATCTACGACCGCAAGCTGAAGATGTACAAGGTGAACGAGTCGCTCGTGGACCAGCCGATGGAGATCGGCCGCACGCGGATTTTCTCGCGCGGCTGGCTGGAGAACGAGTCGATCTGGATGCACATGGAGTACAAGTACCTGCTCGAGCTCCTGCGCAGCGGGCTGTACGCCGAGTTCTACAACGACTTCAAGACCATGCTCATCCCGTTCCTGAAGCCGGAGACCTACGGCCGCAGCATCCTGGAGAACTCGTCGTTCATCGCGAGCAGCGCGAACCCGGACCCGAAGATCCACGGCACCGGCTTCGTCGCGCGGCTCAGCGGGTCGACCGCCGAGTTCATCCACATTCTTCTGTACATGACGGTGGGGGACAAGCCCTTCCGCATCAACGGCCGCGGCGAGCTGGAGCTGGAGTTCCGGCCGGCCCTGCCGGGCTGGCTCTTCACCCGCGAGGCGGGCGAGTCGCCGCTCTGGATCAACGGCAAGCGGCAGACGGTGAAGTTCGCGGCGAACACGTTCTCCTTCAGCTTCCTCGGCGGCATCCTGGTGACGTACCGCAACCCGCGGCGGCGCGACACGTTCGGCGCGGACGCGGTCGAGCCGACGAGCTGGAAGATCACGGATTTGAACGGGAAGACGACGGTCGTCGAGGGCAGTACGATCAGCGGCGCGCTCGCGCGCCAGATCCGCGACCGGAAAATCAGCAGAATCGAGATTGAATTAGGATAACCACGAGTTCACACGAATGAACACGAAGAGGGTGGGAAGCCCGGAGCGGGCTGATTCGTGTCGATTAGTGTTCATTCGTGGTTGTAGAGAAAGGACCGGAGCATGTCTGACACAAAGCAGATCGCATACGACAAACACAGTTTCATCATCCGCGGGAAGCGGGAGTTCCTGATCGGCGGCGAATTCCACTATTTCCGCACGCCCAACGAGCTCTGGGAGGACCGGCTGATCAAGATGAAGCGCACCGGCGCGAACCTGGTCACCACGTACATCCCGTGGAACTGGCATGAACAGGTCGAAGGCAAACAGCGCTGGGACGGCGACGCGGACCTGCGGCGGTTCGTCGAGCTCTGCACGAAGCACGGCCTGTTCGTCGTCGTGAAGCCCGGCCCGTACTGCTGCGCCGAGTGGGATTTCGGCGGACACCCGGACTGGCTGCTGAGCAAGGACATCCCGCTGCGCGTCCTGAACGACAAGTACCTCGAGTACGTCCGCGGCTGGTACAAGAAGGTCGCCGAGGTCATCAACCCGTACCTCGCCACGAAGGGCGGCAACATCATCTGCATCCAGGTCGAGAACGAGTACGACCACCTGATGGAGTACGGCGAGGAGAAGATCTCCAAGGAAGACGCGACCAAGTACTTCACGCGGCTCAGCGGCATGATGTCGGAGTTCGGGATCGACATTCCGAAGTTCGCGAACGAGGCCGGGTTCCTGCGCGGCAAGGGCGACATCATCGACACCCGCACGTACTACCCGAACATCCCGCTGTTCCAGTTCTGGATGTACATGCACGGCTACTTCGACGGCAAGATCGAGGCCGCGAAACAGGGCCAGCCCAACTGCCCGACGATGATCCTCGAGCTGCAGGTCGGCTGGTTCGCGCAATTCGGCCGCCCGCTGTACACCGCCCCGGTCCATTTGACGGAAAGCGTCTCCAAGAGCGTCGTCGCGCTCGGCGCGTCGATGCTGAATTACTACATGTACGTCGGCGGTACGACGTTCCCGTTCTGGGGCTGCCGCGGCAACATCTGGGAGATCATGCCGCGCGGTTTCGGCACGGCCACGACGTTCGACTTCGGCGGCTCGCCGGTCCGCGAATGGGGCGAGTTGATGCCGGGCCGCGTTGATTTCATCGAGGCCCTCGCGCAGTTCACGCGCGACTACAAGGAGCTGGTGCTCGAGTCCGACAACTGCCACGACCTGAAGGTCACCGCCGGCGGCGAGAACATTTCGTTCGTGCGGCCGGGCAGCGTCGAGCCCGACACCTCGCTCACGAGCGACACGGAAAACTTCAAGCTGATCACCAAGAAGCTCGGCAGCCAGTACCTCGTCTGCGCCCGCAACCTGAGCGCCGAGACGAAGGTCGTGGACATCGGCTGGGCGAAAGACGGCTCGCCGGTCTTCCAGAAGCTGGAGCTCAAGCCGCGCCAGACGCATCTCCTGCCGATCCAGGTCAAAGTGCCCGGCAGCAATGTTGTGATCGAGCGTTCGACGTCCGAGCTGCTGTTCGCGCGCAAGATCGACGGCCACGTGCTCTTCGGCGTGTACGGCAAGCCCGGGGCCGCCGGCGAGACGGTTCTCAGCGTTCCGGCGGACCAGGTCAAGGTCCGCTCCGGCCAGGCCGAGATCAGCGCCGATCCGAAGGGCGCGCGCGTGACGTACACGCACAAGGGGATCATCGTGCTCGACGTCGGCAGCGACCGCATGTTCATCCTGGATCAGGATCTTTGCGGCAAGGTCGAGGAACTGGAAGGCGGCATTGTGATCGCCGATACGTATTTCATCCGCGACACCGTCGAGCAGGGCGGCGCGGTCACGCTGAAGACGCAGATGCGCCCGGGCTCGAAGAACACGTTCACGTTCTTCGACAGCAAGGGCCTGCAGTCGGTCTCCGTGGGCGGCAAGCCGGTCGAATTCACGAACGGCCCGGCCGCGGGCGAGTCTTCCTTCATGTTCCGCAACCCGAAGGCGAGTCCCGTGGCGCTCGAGTGGCAGGGCGACTGGAAGATCAAGAGCGACATCGAGGAAGCCGCGGAAGGCTTTGATGCGTCGGGCTGGAAGGATATCGGCACCGAATCCCTGGAAATGGCCGGGCTGCTGCAGCACGGCTACATCTGGTACCGCGCCGAGTTCGACCTGCCGCAGGACATCGACAGCGCCGAGATCGTATACCCGGGCAACGACTGCGACCGCCAGCATGTCTACGTGAACGGCCGCCACGTCTGGGACGGCATTTGCGAGACGCAGAACATCGGGTTCAGGCACGCGATGAAGCCCGGCCGCAACGTGCTGGCCGTGATGTACGAGAACTTCTTCCACAGCAAGTCGCACCCGCACGAAGGCGCGATCCGCAAGTACAGCGGCATCCTGAAGCCGGTGGTGATAAAGGGCAAGACCAAGTCCGGCCAGCCGGTCGTCCGCGAGATCGCGAAGTTCAAGGTGCGCGAGCAGCTGCACGGCAACCTGCACGGCTACATCAACCTTGGCCACGACGACTCGAAGTGGCAGGCCGTGGCTCCGGCGCACAAGTACCTGATGGACGAGAAGCTTGGCGAGATCGTCTGGATGCGCCGCAAGTTCCGCTACGCCTGCAAGAAGGGGTGGGAGGCGGCGGTGAAGCTGACGATCCCGGCGGGCACGAAGCAGCGCTGCCTGTTCTACGTCAACGGCAACGCCGTCGGCCAGTACGAGGAGGCGGGACCGCAGACGGAGTTCTACGTGCCGTCGTCGTTCCTGAAGAAGGAAAACATGCTGGCGGTCATCCTGGAAGGGCCCAAGGCCGCGCTGGCGGAGCCCGAGCTGGGCACGTTCTACGAGGTCAAGGACGTCGACGTCCAGATCACGATGAGCTAAGGCCGCGCATACTCTGCGAAGACAGAGGCGCCCCGACTTCCAACGAGGTCGGGGCGCATTTTTTTGTTTGTGCCCGCACCCCGCCATTTCCGGCCTTCACGGAGCAGCAGAAACGACCATTTCGCAGGATTGAGTTGCAGTGTAACGTATTGCTCTGCACAATATTGTAAAGAAATAGTACATTTTTGCGCTTTCGACTTGTGGACCGGTCCCGTATTTCGTATATATGACATCGGGAACGTTCCCGGAGATGTCCTGTATGTTGTACAGCAGACGCAGCCTCCACGACCCGAAGCCCGCCGAATCGGCGCAGCGACACGAGCGCCGGCAGAAGAGATTTTTCTCGTTCGACATGGTCCAGCGCGCCGCCGCGCTGAGCGACACGAAGCCCTTTTCCGTCCGCGGATTTCCCAAGTACATCACTCAGAAAACCGGAATGAAGGAGACATGTCATGCGTAGACGTATCAGCCTGCTCGTGTTGATCGGCTGGGCGATCGCAACCACGCTGGCCTCGGCGGCGCTGCCGGGCTTCATCAAATTCAAGAACGGTTACTACTACGACTCCGTGACGGGCGAGCCCTGGGTCCCGCACGGCATCGCGTACCAGACGTGGAACCGGCCGCTCGGCGTCTGGCAGACGTACCAGCAGATCGACTACGACCTCGACGAGATGGTGAAGATGGGCGCGAATTCCATCCGCGTCGACTTCGTCTGGCAGCACATCGAGGAGGACGGCGACAACCAGTTCAAGTGGTCGAACTACGATTACCTTGTGCAGGCGGCGGAGAAGCGCAATATCCGCATCTTCGCGCTGATCGGCTACCAGTGGCCGCCGAACTGGTTCCCGGACGAGTGGTACACGAAGCATCCGCCCGCGGCCGACTCGGAAGGCATCTATCACACGAACCGCTGGCAGTCCGACATCATCAACTACGAGCATCCCGAGGCGCGCGCGCAGTACGCCGAGTGGTTCAAGAACGTCTGCAGCCGGTACGCGACGAACAAGGCCATCGTGGGGTGGATCATCGGCAACGAGTCCGGATTCCTCGGCCTGTGGAGCGGCCAGCTGGACGGCTACGACCCGGAGTGCGAGCAGGCGTTCCGGAACTGGTGCCAGGCGAAGTACGGGACGGTCTCGAACGTGAACGCGCGCTGGGGCACGGGCTACACGAACTTCAGCCAGATCGTGTTCGTCGAGCAATACCGCCAGTATGGCGTCGAGGGCGCGATCTGGGCGGACATGGTCCAGTGGCGCGAGGATTCGATCGGCAGCTTCACGGCCCTTGGCGCGAAGGCGGCGAAGGCGGCGGACACGAACCACCTCATCGCTTACTCGACGGTCGGCATGCAGTGGGGCGAGGAAGACTGGCGCTACCACGCCGAGGACCGAGGCAAGATCACGTCGGCCTGCGACGCGACGAACGCGCCCGTGGATTTCTTCGCAGTAAACAACTACCCGTGGTCGATTCTCGGCCACGAGTCGCAGAACGGCCAGTGGGGCATTTCCTACACGAAGAAAGTCACCGCCGCCGCGACACGGCCCGACGGAGTTCCGGTTCTCTATTCCGAAACCGGATTCACAAGCTCGGAGACGATGTGGCCGGGGATGAACGAGTGGCGGCAAGGCCCGCTCGTCCGCAACGCGCTGTGGGAGAGCCTCGAGTGCGGCGCGGTCGGCACGCACATTTTCGCGTGGCATGACCGGCCGTACATCACCGACCGTGAAAAGGGCTTCGGCATCCTGACGCCGGAGCGCCGGATCAAGCCCGCGTTCTGGGATTCGGCGAACGCCTTCCAGCTGATGGAGCAGGCGAAGATCGCGGACCTGCTGATGGGGTCGAAGGACCCGAAGCCGGACATCGCGTTCCTGTGGACCGCGGCGAACGACTCGCAGTACAACCGCTACGAGTGCGAGATGCAGCAGGTGGCCGGCGCGCTGGAGCGCCTCGGCTACGAGCCCTTCTTCCTCAACCTGAACGATCTCGGCAACAACGTCTTCACGAACTACAAGGTCCTCATCCTCCCCCGCAACATGCGCGTCGACACGGCGGTTCCGAACTCGACGAACAAGCCGGTCCTGCGCTTCCTGCGCGAGAACGTCCTGGCGAAGGGCGTCCACATCATGGCCACGGCGGACCTGCCGGGCATGCAGGATGAGAACGGCCGGCCGCGCGCCGACTTCACGAACGAGCTTTCCCTCCTGTTCGGCGTCGACGGCTCGGATGTCGGCGGATTCGAAGTGCCGCCGCGCACGGGCACGTTCGTCGGCGACAACATGCGGCGGATCGATGTCACGTTCACCAACGCGATGGGCCCGCTCACGAACGGATACCGCGTCAGCCCGGGGATCTGGAAATACAACGACGAGGTGAAGGTCAACAGCGGCACTGTGTGGGCGATGATGGATACGCGCCGCAACAAGGGCTTCGAGAACAACAACACGAATCCCGTTCAGTGGGGCGCGTGGGGCAACGCGGCCATCCGGAACGGGTGGGGATGGCAGTACGCCGGGACGAACATGCTGCACATGTGGGGCGACTCGGGCATCTACCAGGAATGGGATGTCGTCCCGTTCGGCCGCTACACGTTCAGCGCGTGGCTCCGCAGCAACAACGACGATGCCCTGCGCGACGGCGCGGGCGGCTATCTCCAGATCGAGTGGTACGGCAAGGACGGCCGCTACCTCGGCTCCTCCGAGAGCGCGCACTTGAAGACGAACACGCCCGGCAACGCGTGGGTCCGGTACGCGATCGACGACCTGGCCCCGTCCAACTCGTGGACCATGCGGCGACTGGTCCGCACGGGCCCGGACAACATGCTGGCGAACGGCCAGCTGACCGGGAGCGGCCTGGCCCCGACCGGTTGGTCGCAGTGGGGCGACACGAGCCACGATCCGTGCACGGAAGTGTATGCCGGCACGTCGGGCAACTCCTGGCAGTTCTGGTGGGACGGCGGGATATTCCAGGATTTCACGAGCGGCTTCGCGGCGGGCGACCTGATCAAGTTCGGCGGCTATCTCTACACGCCGATCAACGACCGCCTGCGCAACGGAACGAAGTACGGCACGATCCAGGTTGAGTTCTACAACGGGTCCACGCTGCTCTCGACGGCGACGGCCCAGTCGAACATCTGGTGGGGCACGACGAACGACGTCTGGACCCGCGCGTACGCCGAGGCCACCGTGCCGGCGGGCGCGAACCTCATGCGTTTCGTCATCCGCTGCAACGATTCCGGAAGCGGCGACGGCAAGTTCATGGCGGACGATGTCTTCCTCAAGAACGGGTCCCGCGGCGGCGGCGCGCTGTACGTCGACAACACGCAGGAGAACCCGGCGCTGGTCGTGAAGAACCACGGCACGGCGAAGGCGGCGATCTTCCTGTTCACCGCGGGCGATATCGCGTCGGACGGGGACGGCGACGACCAGATGGACATCCTGCCGTGGAAGTGGCGCTACGATTACTTCGGCGCGGTCGTGCGCGACTACTTCGGCGTCCAGCCGCTGATCCGGCTGATCGGCACGAACGCGAGCTACTGCATGGCCGAGTACCGCACCTGCACGAACGGCTCCACGCTGTGGCAGATCAAGAACTATCTCTACGACCGCTTCGCCCCGAACGGCGCCGGCGGCGGCGACATGACCTTCACCATCCAGAGCACCCTGTTCACCGGCCGCACCATCCGCGCGTTCGAGCAGGGCAGGATCCTCGAGACGAACAGCGACGGCATCATCACGATCACCCTTCCTCCGGACGGCCACGACATGCTGCTCGCGTACCTGCCGGGCACGAACCGGAAGGAGGTCGTCCAGGTGGCGGCCGCTCCGTCGGTTGTTCATCCGGGCGGCGATCGCGTGTTCTACGTCAAGGCCCTCTACGACTGCGCGAGCACCACGAACCTGCGCCTCAAGGTCGCGTTCAAGGAAGCCGGCGACAACGGTGACGGAATCACCAACGAGCTCTACGCGGTTCAGACCAACGCGGTGACGGGCGCCGGCTCCGCCGAGTTCTGGCTGTGGATCCCGTTCTTCCGGCAGGGCGACACGGACTACAAGTCCACGCCGGACGGCGGCAAGTACGAGTTCGCGGCGTGGCTCGAGACGGCCGGCGCCGTCAAGGTCGCGCAGGCGGTCCCGCGCTCCACGATGCTGGAATGGGGCGTCCGCCCGACGGCCGCCGTCGCAACGAACATGACCAAGGGCGGTTCGACGACCGTGCCGATCGAGTGGGAAGAGCTGTATGAGCCGCTGTCGTGGGAGAACACGCCGCTGACGCGCAACGCGAGCTACCCGACGCGCATCGCGGTCCTGCGCTCCAGCAAGACGGAAACGCAGTACCCCGGGCACTTCACGCGCGTCAACGAGGTCAGCGACTGGCTGGACAGCCTCGGCTACGTGGCGGGCAATCCCCTGGACATCTCGTTCGACAACATCACCGTGAGCGGCCTGTTCTCCGACAATTTCGAGGACGGGAATTACACCGGCTGGAGCCGCGTCGCCGGCTGCGCGAACGTGGCGGTCCAGACGGCGCCGATGACGCACGGGAAGGCTCTGAACTACGACAAGAACACGACGTTCGCGCTGAGCGCGACGAACCGGAGGCTCAGCTTCAAGATCGTGGCCGACCAGTGGAAGTACGTCGACAAGGTCTACGTCTACGCCCGCGTCTACGGGACGTCGCCGGTGTACCGCCTCAACATATGCAAGGACAAGGCGGGCGTGCCCGACATGTCCGCCGTCGTCGGAACGGCCACGTTCACCGTTCCGTCCACGACGTTCACCTGGGTGGCGGTCGATGTCCCGAACTTCCAGTGGTCCGCCGGCTCGACCTACCACCTGGTCATGTCGCACGCCTCGGGCACGATCAACACGGCGCGCTACGCGGCGGTCCAGTACGTCGGCCCGAACTCGCCGGACCGCAAGGTGGTGTACTCGACGAACGGCGGGTCGACCTGGACCCAGCAGGCCTACGAGCCGGCGTTCCGGATCCTCTACACCGATGGAACGTCCTTCACGCAGCCGTACGCGTCCTACTCCAGCATCGCCAACCTCGGCGCCACGCGCTACGGCCAGCAGTTCATCCTCCCCGAGGCCATGACCATGACGAACCTCGCGCTGTTCATCCGGAAGGACGCCACGGTCGCGGGGGACGTGCGCGTGCAGATCCGCAAATGGTCGAACAAGGCGGTCGTCGCGACGGCGACGGTGACGCGCGCCACGGTCAAGACCACGAACAGCTGGATCAACTTCCGGTTCAACCCCGCGGTCGTCCTCGGCGGCTCGACGCAGTACTTCTTCGAGGTGATCAACCTCGGCGTCACCGGGAACTACTACGTGGTTCGCGACAACGCGCTCGGATCCTACGGGGGATACACGTGGGACGGCACGGCGAACGCCACGGTGTACTCGCTGAACACGGGCGCGACGTGGACCGCGCAGACGCACTACGACATCGGGTTCGTCCTCTCGGGCAGCACGTCGAACAAGGCCGTGCGCATGTGGCGGATCGGCAACTCCGACAACATCATGGCCGCGGCCGCGACGTACACGAACTGCACGCTGTCGGCGAACATCCGCTACAACAAGCAGGACAACTACTTCGACGACGCGGAGATCTACTTCCACTACAAGGACCGGGCGAACTACTACCGCGTCGGCATCCGGAACTACTACGCGTTCTGGCGGCTGAAGTACACGGTCATGGCCCAGTCGAACATCATCGCGCAGGGCTGGCTGTATGACTTCGCCAAGACGAACCGGCCGGTCGAGAACGCCTGGTACAACCTGAAAATCGTCACGCAGGGGAGCACGAACCAGGTGTTCTTCAACGACAAGCCCGCGGGCGTCTTCTGGGCGACGAACGTGCCCTCGGGCCGGATCGCCTTCGGCAGCCGCGCGATCCAGCTCGGCAACTGGGAGCCCCAGAAGGGCTACTACTACGTGGACGACGACGAGTGGAGCTTCTGGGCGCCGGAAGGCCAGGCGCAGACCCGCGGCAGGCCGACGAACCTGGATGCGGGCTACCTGAACGGGTTCTTCAACACGATGATCTTCCCGAGCGTGTACGTCATGAGCGACATCGAGGTGTCCAACGTCATCGCCTGGGCGACGAACGCGATGAACAGCCTGATCGTGTTCGACGGCGGACTCGCGATGAAGAACGACGCCGGCGCGTTCGACCTCGGCCGCATCGAGAGCCTGCTCGGCGTGGCGTCCGCGACGCGGACGATGAGCAACGTCACGAGCGCGGTCGTGGGCACGAAGGACCACTACGTGACGCTGGATTACGCGCCCGGCGCGGCGATCACAGCGAAAGGCGGCGCCATGGCCTACACGACGCCGACCGCGGGGACCGGCCTCGGCACGCTGCAGAACGCGACGAGCAGCGCGCCGGCGTACATCGCCAACGTCATCATGGCGAAGCCGGAGACGCCCGTGAAGGTGTTCTGCTTCAACTACTCGGCGGACACGCAGGGCCAGCTCACGAACGAGGCCCGCAAGGTCGCCCAGCGGGCGTTCGAGTGGACGCGCGGCGACGCGTTCAAGTGCCGCGTCCAGCTGATGTTCGACACGCAGGCGAGCGATCCGAAGTACGACATCGTCGTGTTCACCACGAACATCTGGGTCCTCACGGGCTCCGGCTCGAACACGATCAGCGTGACCCTGCCGACCGACGGCATCATGACCGGCACGAACCTGTACTGGTCGATCACGATGTATCCGTGGGACCTCGATCCGTGGAACAACCACGCCGGCTTCTACAGCTCCGACCTGGACAACCGGCGCGTGCGCCTGCCCGGCAAGGGCCTGCAGGTCCTCGGCGCGGCGACGAACGTGTGGGCGGGCCGCGAGTGGGGCATCTTCCTCGCCTACAACACGGACGGCTCGAACTGCCTGCTGACCTACGGCCTCAAGGACAAGGGCAACCTGCTCGACGAGGACAACTTCGACGACGGGAACTACACCGGCTGGGCGGTGCAGAGCCACCCGAACATCGCGTGGTCGGTCACGAACGGGAACCTCCGCGCTTCGGTCGTCAGCACCGGCGGCTACTCGTACATCTACCGCCAGGGGCTCGCGCTGGGCGTAACGAACGTCACGTTCGAATACGACACGCGGTTCATGAACGGCGCCCGGCACGGCGGCGCGATCTACCGCGGCGTCGTGCTCTACGCCAACCCGCAGCTCTGCGGCTGGGTGGACGACGACCGCACGTACGTGACGAACGGCACGGGCATCACGACGGGCAAGTGGCACCACGTGGTGATCAAGGTCCGCGACGGCGCGCCGTACATGCGCAGCGACCTCATCGTGGACGGAAAGGCGATCTTCCTCGACGAGGCGATCAACGTCTCCGCGTTCTCCACGAACACCGTCGGGTTCCTGAGCCCGTACGTTCCCGGCTACGTGGAGTGGAACAACGTGCGCGTGTCCGACGAGCAGTACACGGTTATCACGCAGGCGGTGAACGGCGTGTACTACCCGACCAGCGACATCACCCCGCACGTCTCGTTCGCCCCGGACTACGACCCCGCGATGTGGGAGCACGAGGGTTCCGCGATGGGCGCGAAGTACGAGTGGTACGCCTACCTGAACGGCCAGGGCTGCCACGGCGCGCAGGATACCGAGGTCTACTTCGCTCCGCGGATCATGACCGAGGACACGAACTTCCCGGCGATCTTCAACCCGGGCCAGACCGTGAACCTGCCTGTCGAGTGGGAGCGCCTGCCTGAGCTGCCGATGCGGCTGACGGTCACCCTGCAGGATGCGTGGAACGGCCATGTGTACGCGACGAACACGGTCAATATGGCGTCCGCCAGCGGAACCGCCCTGGTCCCGATCGCGGTGCCCGAGCAGACCCCGAGCGGCGCGGGCTACAGCTGGGGCACGATGATGTATCCGACCAACGTGCCGGATCCGTGGCAGGGTCGCCTGGGCGCGGATGACACGTTCCGCTACGGGCTGGACGGCCTGCCGGTCGAACCCGAGATCGTGGTCAACGTCTCGTCCATCGTCGGAGGCGACTTCGTCCTGTACCGCGACAGCGGCATCGCGGATGGCGTCATCATCAGCACGTGGGCGGGCGGCGCCACGACGTTCAACGGCGACTATGTCGGCGGCACGCCGCCGGAAGGCACCAAGTGCTTCCTGACGGACGGCTCGAGCTGGGCGGGCTGGGGCGTCATCTCGACGAACCCGACCGGCGTGAACATGAGCGAGTACCGCGACGGCTTCCTGAGGTTCTGGCTGAAGAGCACGACCACGGTGAAGGTGGATATCGAGCAGGTGTCCGGAGCCAAGGGCACGATCTACGTGCCGACGACGGCGGGTGTGTGGAAGGAAATCATCCTGCCTGTCTCGAGCTTCACCGGCATCACGCTGACGCAGATCAAGGGGCTGTTCGAAATCACCGCCGAGACGGCGACGACGTTCTACGTGGACCATGTCCGGTTCGTGAAGGGCATCTTCAACGTGTATCGCGACGCCGGGATCCCGGCGAAGTCGCGGCTCACGAACTGGGCGTCCGGCGCGGCCGTGTTCAACGCGCACTACACCGACGGCGCCGCGCCGGAGGGGTACGAGTGCTATCAGGCGACCAGCGCGGTGTCCGCGGGCTGGGGCGTGGTGATGACGAACGGCACCCTGGACATGACGATCTACACGAACGGCTTCCTCACCTTCGCGGCGCGCAGCACGGTGCCGCTGAAGGTCGAGCTGGAGGGGCCCGCCGGGACGAGGCGTTCCGCGACGGTGGCGTCCACCACCGGGACCTGGAAGGAGATCAGCGTGCCGCTGAGCTCGTTCAACGGCATCAACCTCGCGCAGGTGTACGGCCTGTTCAGAGTGACCGCCACGAACGGCACGACGTTCCTGGTCGACGACGTCCGGTGGGAGAAGGGCACGAACGCCGTTCCGAGCGAGCAGAAGGAAACGTTCTACTCCGACGCCGGCCTGAAGGCGGGCTCAGACGTCATGGTCTGGTGGGCGTCCACTTACTGGAGCCATATCTCCTCGACGTACAACGACGGCGGGTTCGAGAGCGACGCGAACGGCCTGTTCCCGAACTCCGGCTTCTGGAATATCACCTATTCCGCCGCGGGCGCGACCTCGCTGTGCTCGACCGCCGCCGCGCGGAGCGGCACGCTCGGCCTGCGCGAACAGACCGGCTCCGGCACCACGGCCTATTCCGTCAGCACGTGGCAGGAGTACCTCGCTTACGCGGGCGACATCCTCGGCGGGCAGGCGTATGTCCGCCAGCCGACCGGATCGACCTGGGTGGCCGGCTCCACGGCCTTCGTCCGCATGCAGTTCCTCGACGCGTGGCGCGCCGTGATCACGAACTACTCTTCGTCGGTGAAGGTCACGACCGCGGGCCAGGGGTGGTCGCTTTGCTCGATCTCGCAGGTGACGGCACCATTCGCGACGCGCTACGTACGGCTCGAGCTGGTGACTCAGAAGCCGAGTGCGTCGAACGGCGTGAGCGTGGCCGACTTCGATGACGCGTGGCTCGGACAGTACAACAGCTTCTACGGGAACTTCGCCGAGGACCCGACGCCTCCGGAAGGAACGAAGACTTTCCGCTCGTACTGCGTGTCGTGGTCCGGCTGGGGCATCTTCTACACGAACACGGTCACGAACCTGTCTCAGTACGCGGGCGGCTATCTCAAGTTCTGGTACAAGTCGCCGGGCTCCACCAAGATCGAGATCCAGAGCGCGTGGGCGGGCGTGACGAACAAGGCGGCGTACCCGAGCGTCGGGTACTTCGGGCCGACCTTGAACGAGTCGGGCCAGCTGATCTGGAAGCAGTTCTCCATACCGATCAGCTACTTTGCCGGCGTGGACCTGGCTCATATCAAGAGCCCGTTCATGGTGACGGACCCGCAATACGACCAGTCGTTCTGCGTGGATGACGTGCGATGGACCATGAGCCCATGAAGATTTACCCGTCCCGCCCCTCGGTTGTTCTGGGGCACCCCTCCAGGAGAGGGGAGAGGGCTTGCCTCCTCTGGAGGGATGGTGAGGCCGGGGCGGGTTCAACGTAAGTACGGTGAAAAAGGAGAAGATGATGAGGGTTCCTGGGTGGATAGGGATTTGCGTGATCATGGCCGTGGCGAACGCCGCGTGGGCGATCGACAACGACGGCGACGGCATGAGCGACGTGTGGCAGTCGCTGTACGGAATCGGCGCCGAACAGGCCGCGGGCGATCCCGACGGCGACGGGGACAACAACCTGCACGAGGCCTGGGCCGGCACGGACCCTGGCGATTCGAACAGCAACTCGCGCCTGAACCATGAACGGAGCGGCGACCAGATCACGCTGTCGTGGTCGGGCATCACCAAAGTGCCGTACATCCTGCAGACCAGTACGAACCTCTCCTCCTGGTCGCCGGTCGGCAGCGAACTCGTCAGCCTCGGCGCGACCGAGTCGGCCATCGTCACCCTGCCGGCGAGCGGCCGTCCGTACTACCGCTTGCGGATACGTTCGGCGTTGGACTCGGATACCGACCAGCTCCGCGACTGGGAAGAGTTCATTGTCGGAACCATCGAGACCCTCTGGGACACCGACAGCGACCTGATGCCGGACGGGTGGGAATACACCTACATGCTTGATCCCGTGATCGACGACTCGGCCGACGACAACGACGGCGATGAAGTGTCCAACCTGGACGAGTACATCAACGGGACCAATCCCCAGGATCCCGGGGATTTCTGAGTCCGTCGGGAACGCGATCTCCTCATGGTAGGGCGAAGCCTCCCGGCTGAGCCGTGCGTTAACCCTGCGGCTCAGCCGGGAGGCTTCGCCCTACCATTGGATACGCGAGGTAGGGCGAGGCGTCCCCGCCGAGCCGATGAATTGGAAAGCGGCTCAGCCGGGACACCTCGCCCTGCCAGCTATACGCATAACCTGTTGAATTAAAACAGGTTGTATTCAAACCATCAATTCCAGCTTGACCCGCCGCCGCATTTATCGTTAAATGCAACCTAGGATGCACCTAGTTGTATTGATGTAATACATATTTTCATCCTGTCAAGAGTCGTCCATTGGGGAAGGGAATCTCGAAATGAAAACTCGGAAACTGCTGCTCACCGCGCTCATTTTTGCCGTTCTGGGGTTGGCCGACGCCCAGGCCGTGCTTCAGTCGTTCATCAAGATGACGAACGGCTACTTCTACGATTCGTCGAGCGGCAAGCCGTGGGTGCCGCACGGGATCGCATATCAGACGTGGAACCGCCCGCTGGGCGTGTGGCAGACGTTCGACCAGATCGACTACGACCTCGACGAGATGAAGAAGATGGGGGCGAACTCGATCCGCGTGGACTTTGTCTGGCAGCACATCGAGGAGCAGGGCGACAACGTCTGGAGCTGGGAAAACTACGACTACCTCCTGCAGGCGGCCGAGAAGCGCGACATGCGCGTATTCGCGCTGGTGGGTTACCAGTGGCCGCCGAACTGGTTCCCGGATGAGTACTACACGATGCATCCTCCCGGATACGACAACGAGGGGATCTATCACCCGACGCGGTGGCAGTCCGACATCATCAACTACGAACATCCCCAGGCGCGCGCCCAGTACTCGAACTTCCTGTACACGGTCTGCAACCGCTACAAGGACTCGAAGGCGATCGCGGGCTGGATCGTCGGCAACGAGTACGGCTACCTGGGCCTGTGGAGCCTGAAGTACGACGGTTACGATCCCGAGTGCGAGCAGGCCTTCCGCGTATGGTGCGCTCAGAAGTACACGCAGGTCACCAACCTGAACGCCAAGTGGGGCAGCGCGTACACGAACTTCAACGACATCGTGCTGGTGGACGAGTACGCCTGGCGCGGCCCGGCCGGCGCGGAATGGGCGGACATGGTGCAGTGGCGCGAGGATTCGATCGCCGGCTTCACGGCGGCGGGCGCGCGCGCGGCGCGCGCCGGCG